>JALYTI010000653.1 GCA_030854375.1 Acidobacteriota bacterium
GGTCATCACGACGGCAGGAAGCGGGCGACCGTTGTAAGGAAACATTTGCGCCAGTGAATAAGCGCCGCAGTTCAGCAAAGCGAGCACTTCGCCGGGCTGAACATTCGCAGGAAGTTTTCGATAGTCTGGCAGACGCCCACAGCGCTCGATGTCGAAATAAACATCACCTGAATCACAGAGCGGTCCGGCAACTTTGTAACTGGTTTCATGCGGTTCGCCGGCCCGGGTGGCCGAGATCGTGTGGTAGTACCATTTGTAATTGTTCATCGAAAGCATGAGGTTGTAGCCGGCGTCTGTCAGCAGCCATACGTCGCCGGTTTCCGGCCGTTGCTTCATATTAAGTACAGTGGTTAGCACGAGGCCTGCGTCTGCAATAACACTGCGGCCAGGCTCGAGCATGATCGTAGTGCGATCGAGAAGATGTTCAGCTTCAGCATCGC
This sequence comes from Acidobacteriota bacterium, assembly GCA_030854375.1. Classification (GTDB taxonomy): domain Bacteria; phylum Acidobacteriota; class Blastocatellia; order Pyrinomonadales; family Pyrinomonadaceae; genus PSRF01. The sequence continues at coordinate 441 of JALYTI010000653.1, forward strand.
GAGCTGATTCACGCGCAACCCGCAGCGCTTCCGAAAGAACTATTGCGGGTTCAAGATTAGCGCCCAGCATATCGCGCTCGTGTTCAGGAAGTTGATCAGCCTGGGAGCGATCGCGCAGGTAGTTAACCGGGATTCCGCCGCCAAGGTTGATGTGCTCGAGTGTGTGGCCTGTTTCGCGATGAATCGCGATGAGATGTTCCCACATGCCGCGAAAAGCTTCGGCGAAGGGTTCGACGTCTGGTGTCTGCGACCCAACGTGTATGTGAATGCCGCATACATGTATCAGTTCGGGGTTTTGTAAACCTCGCCGGAAAGCCTCCAATACTTCAGACGACGAGATTCCAAACTTCGAAGTCAGTAAGGCTGTCTGCAAACCCAGATGCGAGCGAGTTCCTATTTCCGGCACCAGACGAAGTGCGATGCGCGCAGGCTTAAGCGTCTGGCCGGTAGCGGCCCGAACTCGCTTTACGGCCTCTTCAACCAAACCGATCTCATAAATGGAGTCCACGTTGATGGCATGAATTCCCGCACTTACCGCGTCGTCCAGCTCACTGGCGCTCTTACTCGTGCCATTGAAGATAATTTGTTCGGCGCGGAAGCCGGCTCGCAACGCCTTGAAGAGTTCGCCGCCGCTATTGACCTCGACGTCAATACCCGACTCCAACACCGTTCTGAGTACGGCCATATTCGAGTTTGCTTTTGAGGCGTAAAAAAACCGAATGGGATGCGCAACTGATTCAGCCGCGGATTTTAACCGGTTGATGTTGGATCGGATACGTGGCTCGGAAAAAACAAAAAGCGGCGAGTCGTGTTCGCGAATTAACTCGATCGCATTTGCGCCGTTGATAGTCAGCTGACCATGGCGGATTTCCAGGTAATCCGGGATGGTCCAGGCGGGAGTTGCAGACGCTACGGTGGTTGCCATCGTTAATTTCTCGCAGGAACAAGTAAATAGATGAATTCGAGCGAAGATAGACTGAGGCGATCAAGGCGTCAAGAAAATTCAGCCGCGGATCTGCGCGGATAAACGCGGATCAGAAAAAGAAGATAGTCTTAAGCTATGAAACTTGTGGCTGGTTCGTTTTGTCCGGATCCGCGTTCATCCGCGTAGATCTACGGCTAATTCCCATGGGGCGTGCCGTTGTTAAGTTTCCTGAGGACCTCGCGAATCTGTTTGTAATGCCGCCGTTCGTGATATCCCACAAACGAGATGGTAGCCACGCCGTCAATGTCGCCCAAAAACGGGTGCTTGAACACAACGTGTCTAAAACGATCCGTGCTGTGGGTTGCGCAAAGCGTCTTGAAAGCATTCCGGGCACGGTTAAAGTTTTCGATGGCTACATCCTTTGCCGGCGCATCAAGCGGTCTCACGGCCCTGGGAGACTTCACGCGAATGAGACGAATGGAAACTATGGCAGTCGGTATCAACCTGCGAAAGAATGCGACTCGCTGTGGTGGGCGGCTCATAGCGTCTTCCAGATCTTTGAGGACGCGCGTTTCGACAAGACAGAGATGTTGAACTATTTCGGCGACGCTCCATTGGTTACTTGAGGGTCGCTGGGAAAACAGTTCTGCGTTTAGCGGGCTGATCGTGTCAATCAGTTTTTGATGGACCGAGTCCAGGCGCTGTAGCGGTTTTTTCATCGCTGGAAAGTACACCGAGGTGCGCCCGAGGGCTTCAGCGCGGCTCGGGATTAATTCGACGGCGGGCCGAAGTTATATATCAGGATTCCGGTAACTTTCACTGGCTCGCCCATTAAGAACGTGGGCGAAAATTTCGCCTTGAGAGCGGCAACGACTGCGG
>JALYTI010000654.1 GCA_030854375.1 Acidobacteriota bacterium
GTTGGACAGATTATGCCTGGTCCAGTGACAACGTCGCAGCCACTCAGGCCGGCAAGAAAATGAAGCTGCCGGCGCTGCAGGTAAAAGATGTCAAGGGTAAGTGGCGCACAGTGATCGAGGACATTGGAATTCCTGTGGGACGGCCGCAAACTGTCACCGTGGATCTCACGGGAAAATTTCTGACTGAAAACCGCGAGGTCCGTATCCTAACGAACATGCGAATCTATTGGGATCAGATCCTCGTAGACACTTCCGGAGGCAATTTACCAATTCGACCAACAAAGCTGGATCCGGTTGGTGCCAATCTGAGCTGGCGAGGGTTCTCCCGCGAGACAACGTCGGATGGACGGGAGCCTTTCGGCTACGATTATGAAACTGTCTCTTTCGCTTCCCCGTGGAAAGTGATGACCGGGCGTTACACGCGAGAAGGTGACGTGCGCGAACTGCTGCTCAAGAGCGATGACATGTTCGTTATTTCGGGACCGGGAGATGAAATCAGTTTATCGTTTGATGCCACTGCCTTGACCCCGTTGGAGCCTGGCTGGAAACGGACGTTTCTGCTTTTCGCCGATGGTTTCAGCAAGGAAATGGACGTTAACTCGGCGAGTCCTGATCAAATTATGCCGTTGCCTTTTCATGACATGACGCGATACCCATACTCCTGGCCTGAGCGTTATCCGATGACACCAGAAAGGCGCGCTTATATCGAAAAATACAACACGCGTGTCGTGGTTTCGCCATTGGCTTCGATCGACGCTGCTATGTCTCGGCGATAGTCGGTGGATTCGAATTTGAAGTGCAACACCTCGTAATCGAACTGAAGGCGGGGCGCCCTAATCGACGCGGTGTTTAGGCGCATGTTCGATACAGAACCGCGAGCGGTAGCGACCGGGTCCTACACTCAACTTGAAGGCTAGCATCCGGTCGCTACCGCTCACGGTTCTGCAATCATTCTGAGAAACGCGTTATTAAGGTGTTGCACTTCCAATTGAATCTGAGGTCCACAAATTACACAGATTCCGCCCATTAAGAAACAGTTTGAAATACTGCTAACTGTACGGTGGATGGTCGAACGCGTTCCGGCTTAAATCGACGGATGCACTCGGAGTACACGATGGAACACATTCGATATTCGGTTGCCGTTTGCCAGACGGATTTGCCGAATCCAATCGACCGAAAGGGAATGCGGGCGAATACGGATCGCATGCTTTCGATGATCGATTCGGCAGTTGCCGGCGCAGCGCCGTTTTTGCCGGTCCGGCTGATTGTCTTTCCCGAGTTCGCGCATTCCGCACCGGTATTCGAGAGTGTTGCGGAGTTGGTCGAAAAGCTCGCGGTCCCTATCCCTAATGAACATACCGTGCGACTCGAGCTGAAAGCACGCGAGCACAATGTCTACATTCAGAGTGGATCTATGCTTGAAGTTGATTCGAAGTGGCCGGGCCATGTATTCAATGCGACTTGCCTGATTGGTCCAGAGGGAATTCTCTTCAAGTATCGCAAGGTGAATACGTGGATACCTTACGAAGTTCATACGAGCCCACACGATCTGGAAGGTTATGACGAGCCGCTTTTCCCAGTCGCCGACACATCAATTGGTCGCATCGGCTGCGCGATTTGTTACGACTGGCTCTTTCCTGAGGCGATGCGCCAACTAGCGGCGAACGGCGCGGAAGTCCTCTTGCGTGTTTCGGCTTACATGGATCCGTGGGGGGCGACAGAGCCGATGGCCTGGTGGACCGTGATCAATCGCGCCCGAGCAATTGAGAATATCGCGTTCGTGGTTGGGGCAAATCAGGGAGCGAGCCTGAAGCATTACCCGCCGTACTCATGGCCAGGCGGCAGTCAGGTTGTCGATTACGATGGCCGGCTGCTGGCCGAAGCTTCGGCCGGACCGGGTGAACGAATTGTCGTTGCGCCAATTGATATTTCGGCACTTCGTCATGAGCGTGGATCGCGCCGGGGGCATCACATGCTCGCGCATCTCCGCACCGAAGCGTATCCAGTGTATCAGCGCCACCAGTATCCCCCTGAACCTGGCGATGATTCCCCCGTTACGCTTTCTTACGAACGAAATAACAGTTTGATCGACGAAGCAAAGAAGAATCTGAAGGCGTCAAAGAAAGGTTAAAGACCCAAAAGCATTGCAATCGCGTTTTGCAAAGCACGCGAACCTAAAAGCACTGCAGCGGCAATTTGCATAGCCCGCGAAGCGGCCGGAAGCATAAAGCCGGGGGTTT
>JALYTI010000138.1 GCA_030854375.1 Acidobacteriota bacterium
CACCAGCGAATACATTGAGTGGGGCAATCCTAATGAGAAACCTGCTTACGATTACATGAAACTGTATTCGCCCTACGACAACGTAGGCCGCAAGAATTATCCATCCATGCTGGTGAAGGTTTCGCTTAACGACAGCCAGGTGCCCTATTGGGAAGGCGCGAAGTTAGTTGCCAAACTTCGCACCATGAAGACTGATAACAATCCGATACTGTTGAAGACGAATATGGGCGCAGGCCACGGCGGCTCGTCAGGTCGCTACGATTTTTTGCGGGAAGTTGCGTTTGACTATGCTTACATGCTCTGGCAAATGGGGATCTCGGAATAGTCGCCTGGCGGAATTAGCGAGGATGGACCTTTGAGGAGGGAGCCGGATAGTGTGTTGGCGATACTTGTCTATCGAAGGCCTTCTCTAATTCGTTCGCTTTAGCCATCAACCATACGGAATCATTACGCTTGGCGCGCGCCTCGTTCAATAGCTCGTGTCCTGCCTCACTCCTGCCTTGTTTTAGCAAGCTTAACCCATGCTTTAGCAGGGTTGTAGACTGCTGGAGAGCTGCAACGGCCCGCTCACGAAGACGCACTGCTGATGATTGCCTGAGCACGAGGCTTCCTAACACGTTTGATTATCGAACAACTTGGGGAGATCGATCGTAACAGAGCAAAGTGCATACCAACGGGCCCCGGATTTGTCAGCACCACCTGCGGTGTCGGTGGGTTAACGTCCGTCCCATGGAAGAATTCTGGCATTATCTCGCACGAGTTTTTATATTCCCTGGCCTGGAAGGTTGTGATAGTGTGCCCCGAAAATCCGGTTGTTTGTACTGATGCAGTTTGCGCAGCCGAATTGCGATTGGAGCATGGGACCGATCGTTGTACTAGGTAAGCACTACAGCATCACTACCGGTTGTTCCGTTATGCAAGTCTGGATTCTGTTCTTGCTGAATTCCCACAACCATTTTTAGGAGGATCCCCAAATGAAGAGAATTGTCATCGCTGCGTTGATGCTGATCGTCGCGCTGTCTGTTCCTCTAACCAGCGCGCAGGGCAAGAAGACAATGAGCAACAAGGCGTCCTTGGAAAAGACCGTTAACACTTTCTTCCAGGAATTGAAGGCAAGTAACTTCGACAAAGTCAGAGACTATTACACTGCTGACTATAGCTTCACTGGTCCGGACGGGAAGTTAATGAGTGCGCAGGAACGGCTCGCGATGCTTAAGGATAGAAGCGGCAACACCTTTAATGAGGCCTCCAATATCACGGTGAGAACGTATGGCAACACCGGTGTGGTAACTGGCATAGCTAGCACAACGACGCCCAGCGGCAGTAACGAGCGATCTCGTTTCCTTCAGGTGTGGACGTGGCAAGGAGGACGATGGCGCCTCGCCGCGAGTCAAGTAACGAATATCGTATAGCGTTGCTTGGAGCGGTCGACTCTTTGGAGTGCGGTGACACGGCACCCCACGCGGCTGCCGCGTCGGGGACCCCGCTCGCCGCCGCTTTTGGTTGGGAGGCATTCAACGTTGAAAAGCTGCGACAAGTCGCAGCACTCCAAAGAGTGGCCTCTTGAATCTAACGTGACGGCTTGAGCTGGCGTGACACGCGCAGGAAACCAGAAGCACGCCAACTGTAAACGGCAGTCTCCAGCGCGCTGGGGCAACAACCCGCATCGGTGCTTCTCCAGAAGGGAGCAACGATTAGTATCGAGCGCCCCTTTACGCGCATCAACTGGGGCTTCTGTCGCGACTCGTGAAAGATCTGACGCGGCTTTCCGTTGCGTTCTGAGTAGACATAATATTCTTCAGCGTAGCCGCCCTCTCCCCGCTTGCCCGTAGCAATCGTCACTAAGGCCTCTTCGTTACCGTCGCCATTGAAGTCAACATATTTGACGGCGAGAAGGTTTCTCCCGTCGTCGCCTTCTCCTGCCTCTCTACCGTCACGAAGTACCAATGGCGCAGCACCTTTGCCTGTGTAAGTGAAGTTGCGGAAGTCAATGGACCTGATGCCAGAGACAGCGTTCGCCCTGTTGTTAGTAGAAGGTTCAGATGGAAAGACTCCTGGCCTGGTATACCAGTCGGCCACCTTAATGCCGCTTGTCGTTTCTCCGGACGTAACGCTGACAGGAATCAGCGCGTGATCACGACAAGTGTTCTTCAGCCCGCAGGGCACTGCTTTGGACCAACCGCCGGCTAACCCGGGCGCTTCGTCGGTATAGGCCACCACGTAATACTTTCCCGGCAACATATTGCTAATCGTAAATCTACTCTGATTCGCCCGCGTCCTGGTCGTGTAGTGTCGACTCCCATCCGTGGCAAGAGCATAGACTCGCATCGCCGGCACGTAGTCGCTTGGATAGTTGAGGGTCCCTGTGATCGCACCCGGGGTTGAGACGGTCTGGGCCATTTGAGGGATGGACAAAAGCGTGCCGATGACCAGGTAAAAAAGAACGCGTCGCCACATTTGTAATTGCTCCTGTCGTCAAAGAGATTTGCTCGACAATATAGAAAATCCAGCCCTGCAATTAGGAAAACCTTTTTATTTCAAAATCGCCCCGGAGTCAATCTGCCAATTATTGTATGAATTGGTTTCTCGCCGGTGTATGGCCCAATCCACACGAAGCGCTACGCAGTTGCTCGCCGACCACCATTGGGAGTTAAATATGGCGAAAGCAAACACCTAATGGTTGGAACAACGCTAGGGAATTACAAGATTCTCGAGAAGCTCGGTGCGGGCGGGCAGGGAACTGTCTATAAAGCCATTGATTCCAAGCTGGGACGCACCGTCGTAATCAAAGTACTGCCGGAAGAACTTGTAACCAAAGAAGCAAACCTGAAACGCTTTGAGCGCGAGGCGCGCCTGGCATCCTCACTGGACCATCCCAACATCTGCACAATTTTTGATCTAAACGTTATCGATGGTGTCCACTTTATCGCGATGCAATACCTGAGTGGCCGCAACGTTCGCCAGCTGGTCAACGGCAGGCCTTTGCAGCTGGAGAGCGCTCTTTCCATCGCCATTCAAGTGACTGACGCGCTGGCGGTGGCGCATGCGCAGGGTATCATTCACCGCGACATTAAAGCCGGCAACGTTATGGTAGACAGTAAAGGACAGGCGAAGATCCTCGACTTTGGTCTGGCCAAACTACTTAACGAAGAGGCCGCGAGGACTTCGGGCATTCACCACACGGAGCTGACTGAGGTAGGAATTCCTTACGGCACTGCCACCTATGCAGCTCCTGAACAGGCACGTGGCGATCGCGTCGATTCGCGCGCCGACATTTTTTCCACGGGAGTTTTGCTATACGAGATGCTCACGGGCACCTGGCCCTTTCGCGGAAAAACTGCAGTAGACGTACGTCACGCCGTTTTGCACGACGAGCCCATACCCGTAAACGAGGTAAGACCGGATCCTGTGCCGCCACGCCTGCAACAAATAATTGACCGCGCACTCAAAAAGAATTCTCGTGATCGCTATCAGCAGATTGCGCAGTTTCGCGATGATCTTCGCGCAGTAGTGCGAGAGCTGGCGACTACCCGTGGCGCGATTATCGACGACAGTGGCTTGCCGGTTGCCCCTCGGCATTTGAATACTGATAGTCCGATGTCGCGGGCGCTACGCTGGTTTAAGAACCTAACCGGCAGCGAAAGCTCCGCCGGCTCAACCGGACGGTTCCAAAGTTCTTCCCAACCGCGAGACGCCCATGAGTCGACCACGATTGGTGATCGCGAACGCAAGAGCGTTGCGATAATGCCGTTTAAGAACCTGGGCAACGACCCGGAAACTGCCTTCTACGAGTTCTCACTCGCCGACGCAGTGATAACTGAGCTGGCTCGTGTTCGGTCGCTTGTGGTACGTCCCTCTTCAGTGATGGTCAAGTATCAAGGCCAGCAGTTTGACCCTGGCGACGTCGGCCGCGAGTTGGATGTTGACGCCATTCTGACTGCCAGCTTCATCCGCGCGGGCGCTCACTTGAGGGTTACCGTGCAATTGCTCGACGTCACGACCAGCGAGATCCTCTGGAGCGATCGCATAGATGCTGACGCGAGCGATATTATATCGGTACAAGACAGTATTGTTCAGCACATAGTAGACGGCTTAAGCCTGGAGTTGAGTCCTGCCGAAAGAGTGGATCTCGCGCGTGGCGCCACGATTGACGCTGCAGCATCGGAAGAATATCTCCGTGGCCGGAATTGTCTGGGACAATTCATCTATCACACAATTGCCCGCGCGGATCTGGATTCCGCAATCAATCACTTCGAACGAGCTACCGAGTTGGATCCGAAATTTGCCCTGGCCCACTCTGCCCTGGGCAGCTGTTACATCAATCGAGCGCTCAAGGGGTTAGGCGAAGCGAAGGATCACGACATAGCGGCTGACGAATTTAGTAAGGCGCTGGCCCTCGATCCTAAATTGCTCGAAGCTCGCATGCAGATGGTGTTCATCTATTTAAGCCGGGGCCAAAAGCACAAAGCGCGCGAAGAAGTGATCCTGTTGCGTGAGGAATACCCAAACGACGTTGGCGTTCACTTCGTCCGAGGTGTGCTGGCGCGTCTGGATAGCGAGTACGAGCGCGCCCTGCGCAGTTTCGATCGAATGATTCGCCTTAATCCGGCAGAACGAGTGGTCGCCAGTTACAATCGCGCGCGCATTTTCATGTACCAGCAGCGTTATGAGGAGGCGTTGCATGAACTCGATCTAGGCGCGGAGATGGAGCCGGAGCATCCGTTAATTCAAACTATTCGCGCGCGCGTGCTTTTCTATCGAGGTGAGGTCGACTCAGCGACACGCGTAATGGAACAACTGTTGGAGCGCCACCCAAAAATGGAAGGGGTTCGAGCGATGCTGGCTATCTGTTTGAGCGCTCAGGGCAAACACGAGTTAGCCAACAAACAGTTGACCGAACGGGTTAAGGTTGCCGCAGCAGCCGACCACGATATAGCCTACTGGCTCGCATCGGCGTACTTGCTACAGGGCCGGCAGGTGCTGGCGCTCGAGTGGCTTGAAAAGGCCATCAAGCTCGGTAACGAAAACTATCTGTGGTTTGAGTCGGATCCTAACTGGAATGATCTACACGGTGATCCGCGTTTCAAGGAGCTGATGCAAAGAGTTAGAACATCACGAGAAAAGCGCGAGGGGGCCGCGGCATGAAAACTTTTGTTGTTGGAGATATCCATGGGCGCTGCGCCCAGCTTAATCGACTGCTGGACATGCTTCCGCGTGACGAATCTTCCGACACGCTCGTTTTCCTGGGTGACTTAATTGATCGAGGCCCTGACGCGCCCGGCTGTGTTGCACTTGTTTTGAAACTTCAGCGTGAAAATCCCGAGCGAGTGCATTGCTTGCGCGGTAACCATGAACAGATGTTGTTGGATTTTATCGAAGGGACCGCCAATCTTTGGATTACTCCCGTTACCGGGGGCGAACGGACCTTTGAACAGTATGCGGGGAAACCTCTTCGCGTAACCAAAGAGCACGACCTTGATGAGGCGCGGAGAACGATTGAGAGCAGTGTTCCTTCAGAGCATTTGGACTTCTTCAACGAATTGCCGTTCTACCACGAAGATGCCTACGCCATTTATGTGCATGCAGGGCTGGATCGAGAAAAGCATCCACGCGACACTCCGCCGCAGTCTCTACTGTGGATGCGCGATATGGAGTTTTATAAGAACTACTACGGCAAACCCTGCATCTTCGGTCACACGCCGACTCCGCTGCTTCCTTTGCGAGGACGAGTGGGTCGTCATGGAATTTACATCTCTCACAGCGCGATCGGAATAGATACGGGCTACAACCTTCAATCTCCGTTAAGTTGTCTTTCCCTGCCTGACTTCGCGCTCTACCAGGCTTTTTCCGACGGGCACCAGGAAACACACCACATCACTTCTTTCATTCCGGACACGTTGAAACAGATGCAAAGAACTGCGGGCATTATCCAATAATTTACCGTCCCGCCTGCTTATCGATTCACGCCCCTACGTTGCTTGTCGATTCAGCAATGATCGGCTACGCCGTCTGATGTGCGGAAGGGCTCAGCCCTTCCGAAACTGCCCATGAATGTTGGGGCTATGCCCCGGTCTATATAGTTTTCGGGGCGCAGCCCCGGGTCTTAAGTACGCTCTTGCCGGTGGGGCCGAGCCACCACCGCACATCAGACGGCGGAGCCGCGGTCGCGTCCCACCTTCGAGACCGTTGACTAGTCAGCACCATTAATCAGAATCATGGACGTTGCCTGGAGTTTGCCTGGCAGGTAACGTCAAGTAATATCCCGTACGAACGTAGTCTTGGTCAGATTTGCCCACACGTGAAGAAACAAATTCTTATCTACGGTCTCGTTTATGGCCTATGCGGCGGGCTGCTGATCGCGGTTCTTAAGCTGGTTGAATATCGCTTTATGGTGATCGAGCACTCAGTGGAGATGTA
>JALYTI010000139.1 GCA_030854375.1 Acidobacteriota bacterium
GACGGTGGAGGTTTTCGAGTAGCGGTGTTGCAAGGCGATGAGAAGTATCGTCGTTTTGTGAAAGGAACGAATAACGCTGTCTACGAAAAGCTGGACATGAACGGAAAGACCGAGCCGGACAAACGCAAGAAGGCAACCATGAATGCGAAAGAAACGGTGAACGCGCTTTCCAACCTGCGCCCCCAACACCTAACCGACGCTCTCTTGCTTACGCCTATTTCTAATCCTGCCCAAAGCGGCCTGTCTTATGCACGAAGCGAGTTTTATCAAGAAGAAACGGACAACTCTTCGCAAGCCAATCGAGGTCGACGCATTGTCAGGGGTTATTACCTTTTGGAAGAACTATCGTCGCCTGCTGCCGGCGAGTCGCACTTATTGAGACGGTTTTGGTTTGACCGTGTTAACGGTATTCGTGTGGCGCGTCTTCAGTCGTTCGATAATTCTGGTCTTCTGATAACTGATGTTTCTTATTGGGACGAAAAGCCTTTTGGTGAAACTGGGCAAGTCCGTCTGCCCTCGCGCATTGAAATAACCCGCCCACACGATCAGTACAAGCTAAGCGTTACCTACCAGGCTCCCGCCGCTGTTGAAATCGATCGAGAATACAGACCTGAAGCCTTCGTGCTTGAAAACAGATGGCAACTCCCTGAGATCGATCTCGACGCTCGCCAGCGTAATAAGGCTGTTACTCCGTAAAAACGAATTCCGACTGGTAGTATTAAACCGCTGCCTGTATTAACATCGGTCATCCTGGCTATCCTGCTCTATCCGCGCACTGCGCAGTCTGGTTAATTAATGGGATGATCTGGTGCGATGAGAACGATTCTAAAGGCTGAGAATCTGGTTAAGACCTATCGCGTGGGCAAGGTTGACGTCCACGCACTTCGGGGAGTTTCGCTTGAGGTTGAGGAAGGCGAGTTCATAGCAATCATGGGCCCTTCCGGTTGCGGCAAGTCGACGATGCTTCATTTACTGGGCGGCCTTCTCACTCCGACCACCGGCCGCATCATTGTCGATGGCGAGGATTTGACTGCCGCCTCCGACGCGAAGAGGACTGACATTCGACGTCGTAAGATAGGTTTTGTTTTTCAGCGCTTCAACCTGTTTCCGACTCTGACCGCCGAGGGTAATCTTCGTCTCGCGGAGCGCATTCATGGTAATGGCGGCGAGGATCCCGACCGTCGGAGGGAGGTTCTGCGACTGCTGGGACTTGAAGACAAACTGCATCACAAACCCCTGGAGCTGTCAGGCGGGGAACAGCAGCGCGTGGCTTTGGCCCGAGCCGTAGTAACGCGGCCAGCGATCGTTTTAGCCGATGAACCTACCGGCAATCTTGATTCTGAGAATTCGGCGCTTGTCCTAAACATGTTTCAAGAGTTGAATTACCGCTTCAATCAAACCATAGTCATGATTACTCATAACCCGGAAGCTGCAGCAATGTGCCGACACATCGTACAGATGCGAGACGGTCACATCGTTGAACCCGCCGCCAGCGTTCAGATGTAACCCGCTAAATAACTGATTTACAGGGTATCTCACGCAAGCTAGAATGTTCTGATGCATGCCAGACCATCTGGCGCGATATTTGCTCAATCGACTAATGAGAGGCGCAGACTTCCTTGTTAAAGGCAATTAAAAAGGTGTTTTTTTGGAATTACGCCAGAAACACCTGGCAGTGGGACATGCTCTGCGTCGTTATCCTGATTTTCATTTTTGTGACCCCCAAAAGTTGGTTTGATAACAGCGAACGACGCAGCTCATTTCCGCATCAAAGCCCAACTGCGTCAACCGTGCTTGTTGGCCCCGAACTTGTTGAGAACGCGGAAGATAGAGGGCAGCTTGAACAACGGGTGCGGGAGTTTACGGGACGCAACGACATACAGGTCCTGGCCGTACGGAAAGTACTGGGCAAGGATGGGAAGACGCGGGGTTACGAGGTTGACATACGTTAGTCATCACTTATAATTACGAGGTTTTCTCAAGGGGTTATAAACAAAGGCTTTATTTATAAGGAGTTCGTATGAAGAGATTAGTTTCCCCAGTTATTCTTTCGGCAATACTGCTAGGCAGTCTCGTTAGTTTACCCAAAGCGGCAAACGGACAGAGTGCGGGATTGGTGAGTTCGGTTCTGAATCGAATGGAGCGTAATCGTCAGTCTCTTAAATCGCTTAAGGCAAGCCTCAGCATGGAGAAATACAACGCTCAACTTCGCGACGCTGAACGCTATAAAGGCGTCGTTCTTTACATGCCTGCCGGCGGGCGCGACGCGTCTGTGCGAATCGAATGGCAGAGTCCGCAACATGAGATTCTCGCCGTCTCCAATGGCAAGTACACTCTGTTTCGTCCGCGACTGGGCATGGCCTATGTCGGAAGTTCGAAATCCAACCGCAATAAAGCTGGTGGCGTGTTGGAAATGATGTACATGACACGACAACAGTTGGAATCTCGATTCCAACCGGTGAAGGACGTGCGAGAAGAAACATTGTGGGGCGGTGTCAGTACGATCCATTTGACACTCGTGCCCAAGGGAAACGCGAGCTTCAAGTACGCCGAAATTTGGGTTGATTCCTCGGGTATGCCGGTGCAGACAAAAATCGTTGAGAAAAACGATGACGCGACGACCATGCGCCTGAGCGGCCTGGAAAGAAATCTGAAGATTTCCGCTGACGAGTTTAGTGTCAAACTCGATTCCAACGTAAAGATCGTTAAGGGTTAAGCTAAGAGCTGGACAATCAAGCCGTGGGGCTCTGAGATCGCAGATCGGAGCCCTTTTCCATTTTTGAAATTGATCGGCTGCAATGAACAGTTGCGTTTCTTGCGCTCTGTCGCCTATCCTTCGGTCAAATGAATGCCGGTAAGGCTCTAGCTTACTTTGAGCACGTCCCCGGATTTTTCTCCGCAAGATGCGAAAAAGCCAATTCGTTAAATTAAAACTTCGTCATGCCGGCTTCATCGGCCGGGCGTTGCTTTCAACTCGCCATCCTGTGCTCGCCCATCTGATTCCGATGCGTCGCTGCAATTTGGCTTGCGGTTATTGCAATGAGTATGACCACAACTCGTCACCTGTCCCGGTTGACGTCGTCAAACGCCGGTTAGACAAGCTCGCCTCGCTCGGCACATCGATCGTCACAATTTCGGGCGGCGAACCAATGATGCATCCGCAGCTCGACGAAATCATTCATCACATTCGGCTGCGCGGGATGATTGCTGGTCTGATCTCAAATGGCTACTACTTCACGCCGGAGCGGATCAAGCGTTTGAACAAAGCCGGGCTCGAACACCTTCAAATCAGCATCGACAATGTGGACCCCGATGAGGTTTCGCGGAAGAGCTTGCGCGTGCTGGACAAGAAGCTGCGATATCTTTCCGAGTACGCTGATTTTCACGTCAACATCAATTCTGTAATTGGTGGGGGAATCAAGAATCCTGAAGACGCACTCGCAGTTGCACGACGCGCGGTTGAATTAAAGTTTTCTACGACCGTGGGCGTTATCCATGACAACGACGGAACTCTGAAGCCACTTTCGTCCAGGGAGAAAGACGTCTTCCAGCAAGTGAAGAAATTGGGGAATAAGGACCACGCGCGGCTGAACTGGTTTCAGGACAGTATTGCGGAAGGTAAACCTTACAAGTGGCGTTGTCGCGCAGGCGCACGTTATCTTTACATTTGTGAAGAGGGCCTGGTTCATTGGTGTTCGCAGCAGCGCGGCTATCCCGGCACTCCGCTCGAGGAGTACTCGATGGCCGACTTCGACCGTGAATACAACACAGAGAAATGGTGTGCGCCTACCTGCACGCTCCAATGCGTGCATCAGGTAGGAATCCTCGACAATTGGCGGGATCCACAGCACGCTCCCGGCGTGACTGACCGTGAAAGCTCGCTACAAGATACTATCCACGAAGTGTTGCGGGCGGAGTAGGCCGCGGCCTTAACTGCGTCTTATTTGCAGTCCGGCACCGCCCTTATGTTGATAAGCGCCAGATCCCAAACCGTCGCTCTCCTGGCTTTATTCTTAGCACTCGATCTCCCCTGCATCAGTCAAGTTCCGTCTTCGAAAGTTGACGCAGCATCCAACCTAAAACCTGCGGATCGCGTGGTTGTGATGACCACTGTCATGAATAACAAAGGTGATTTTGTAGCCGGGTTGCGGCGAGAAGATTTTCAGGCCTTCCTGGATAAAGAGCCGGCAACGATTGACGATTTTAGCGATACGGATGTACCGCTCAGTGTAGGGATTGTCTTCGATGCTTCGGGTTCGTTTATCGATCAACCTTCAGGGGGAACAAAACCGTTATTGATTAGCTCCCTGCAGCAGGCGTTGACAAACTTTCTGGGAGTCGGCAACAAATCCAACGAGTATTTCCTGCTGGCCTTCAACAATAAGCCTCAACTGTTGCTGGACTGGACCTCTGATTCGAAGTCACTCGTAGATTCCGTGAGCGACGTGCGGCCACAAGGAATCACAGCTTTATTCGACGGGTGTTACCTGGCGATGGATAAGGTACAGCGCGGTCGCTACTCTAAACGAGTTTTGATTTTGCTAAGTGACGGCCAGGACAACAATTCAACTTACACCTTTGTGCAACTCCGCGAGGCCCTAAGGGAATCCGACGTTCTGCTTTATGCAATTAACTTTCCTCATGAAAGGGACGCAGGCAGCGTTCTCGAAATGGAAGGCCAGGGAATTCTGAAGGAGCTTAGCTCGCTCTCTGGAGGCAGGTTCTTCTCTAGAAAAGAAGGACGGCGTTTGAAAGTGTCGGATGCAACCTTAATATTTGAGTATATCGCCACCGAATTAAGACATCAGTACACAATCGGGATAAAACCTCAAATCTCCAATGTCGATCGCAAGTGGCACAAGATCAAAGTTAAGATAAAGTCTTCTGCCGATGGGTCAGGCAAAATGAAGGGTCTGTCGGTGAGAGCTCGCGAAGGGTTCTATTTGAGTGACCGGTGAGATTCAGGCGCTTCAGCTCCCGCGTCTCCCAGCGTTCCACCAACTGTAAATAGTGTGACTGAGCTTGAGAGTCCGAGGCCGGAGAGTCGACCTGCCATAATCACAATTATCTCCCCCTTTTGCACGGCCCCGCTTTCCACCAACACTTTCTCTCCCGATTTGAGCATGTCTTCTGTCGTGGTGGCGTGGGGCACGATCAACGACTCGACGCCCCAGATCAAAGCTAATTCATTTTGTACTTCATGGGAGTTTGTCAGTGCGATGATGCGTTGTTCTGGACGTAAAGTTGAGAGCCTGCGCGCCATCAACCCTGATTCCGTCAACACGGCGGTCACCCTTATCCCCATCTCTTCCGCAGCGAATGCAGCAGCCTCGCAAAGAGCGCGGCTCACGCGACCCGATTGTCTTCCGGCCCATTTAGCAATTTTGTCCGGAGCAGGCTCTCGGCCCGATTCAGCCGAATCAATAATGCGACACATGGTTTCGACAGAGGAGACTGGATAAAGCCCGCTGGCAGTTTCGTTCGAAAGCATTAGCGCGTCGGTTCCATCCCAAACTGCGTTGGCTACGTCGGAGGCTTCAGCACGTGTAGGCCTCGGATTCGTGACCATGGATTGAAGCATCTGTGTGGCGGTGATCACCATTTTCCCGGCGTGCACGGCCTTTTCAATTATTCGCTTTTGATAAACGGGCACCAGCTCGACGCTCGTTTCTACGCCCAGGTCACCGCGCGCAACCATGACGGCGTCGGCTGTGGCGATGATTTCGTCAAGGTGATCGATGGCTTCCGCCTTCTCGATTTTTGCAACCAGAGGCGCGCGCCCACCAGCATCTCGAATTAGAGTTTTTGCGCGTGAGCAGTCTTCAGCACGCCGCACAAAAGAAAGCGCAATGTAATCAACATTCTGCTCGACCGCCCACTTGAGATCCTGAATGTCTTTTTCGGTGAGTGAATCGATGGGGAGGGAAACACCGGGAAGATTGATACCTTTACGCTCGCCCAGGACGCCGCCGTTAATTACCCGACAAACAACATCAGTCTTCGTGGTGCTCTCTACCACCAGGGCGATTGCCCCATCATCGAGCAAAAGCCGTGTGCCCGGTTGTACCACTTGAGCAAGATCCGCATAGTTGGTGGCTACCTGCTTTTCGTCACCGACAATGTCTCGCGTCGTAAGGATGAAAGTATCGCCTGCTTCTAACGTGACGGGCTTTCCATCTCTCAATTGCCGTGTGCGGATCTTAGGTCCCGACAGATCAACCAACACGGCCAGGGGTCGTTTCAGTATTCTGGCAGCGTCCCTTGCCCGTTTGATGTCTTCCGCCTGCTCTTCACGCGTGCCGTGAGACATGTTTATACGCACGGCGTTTGCACCCGCACTCAGCAAACTTTCAATTATGGCGGGGTCACGCGACGCGGGTCCCAGGGTCGCCAGAATCTTTGCTTTCCTCATT
>JALYTI010000655.1 GCA_030854375.1 Acidobacteriota bacterium
ATACCACAGAAACCACAAGCAAATTCTGTGGCTCAAACTGAATCCCCGGCGGCTCAAGTCGACGCATCCGCTGCTACGGGAGCGGAAGTCCAACAAGCCGATGGATCGAAAACCGCAGCGCCACCGAAACCGGAGGACTCCAGGCAAGCAGTTTCAAAGATGCAAACCGGTTCGAATAAGCCTCGCGAAAGCACCACCGCAGCAACTCAAGTTTCACAAACCAGCCAGTCCACAACTGGTAACGGAGGCAGTGCTGCGGCTACTGCCGAGGAACTGCGTCGCACTAAATCCAGTCCACTTGTTCGCAAGATTGCTGAGGAGCATGGCGTTGACATCGCAAAGCTCGAAGGGACTGGTCTAAGCGGGCGAGTAACCAAGAACGACATTCTTAGTTTTATTGAGTCGGGAACTCCTGCGGCGACGCCGGGGCGACCCGCATCTTCGACGGCAAAGCCAATGGCCAGTCCAGCCATTCAGGAACCTGCCACACCTTCGTCTGTGAAGCCCGCTGAGGGCGATCGCGTTGAACAGATGACGGTGATGCGCAAGAAGATTTCGGATCACATGGTGCAATCGCGCCGCACCTCTGCGCACGTTACCACTGTTTACGAAATTGACATGACGCGCATTGCCAAACTGCGCGAGCAGCACAAAGATTCTTTCGCGGAACGGACAGCCACGAAGCTGACCTATATGCCGTTCATCTTCCAGGCAGTCAACAATGCCTTGCGCAAATTCCCCATTTTCAACGCGCAGGTAAGTGGAGATCAGATTATCTATAAACGCGACGTAAACCTGGGAATGGCGGTCGCGCTGGATTGGGGCTTGATTGTTCCGGTAATCAAACGGGCCGACGATCTCTCCATATCCGGCTTGGCAAGGGCGGCGAACGATCTGGCCGAGCGCGCTCGCACCAAGCAGTTGAAACCCGACGAGGTGGGCGGCGGAACCTTTACCATCACGAATCCGGGCGTTTTTGGTGGATTATTTGGCACCCCCATCATCAATCAGCCCCAACTCGCTATTCTTGGCGTAGGCAAGATTGAGAAGCGAACGAAAGTGCTAACCACGCCGGAAGGAGAGGATTACATCGCAATCCGCTGGATGGCTTATTTCGCCCTCAGCTTCGATCATCGCGTGATTGACGGTGCCGACGCCGAACGCTTCCTGGCCTTTGTGAAAGAGCAGTTGGAAACGGGAGAATTTTCGCTTTAAGCGTTTTCTAATTCTAGATCTTCGTTTTGAAAGCTGTTGGCGAAGATCGCTTTTGGCGCACCGTGCATTTGGTGGCAAATGCGCGGTTGTTGCGATCGAGTGGCGATTAGATGATGAATTCCAGCAATCACTTAAACAGCTTGACTTGGAATCATCATAGAGCTAAGAAGTGTCGGATCACCGAAGGAAGGCGGACAACGATTGATGAGAATTGTTCGTCAAAAGTTAATGACCCCCGGCTCACATGTAATGCGAGCTGCCCACTTTCAAAGATTAAGGAGAGAGTTTATGGCAATCCCGAAGGTTAGAATGTTTTCCTCCATCATGCTGGCAATCTCCCTTTTAGGTTTTTCTGCGTTCAGCGCTTTTGCCCAAACCACCACAAGTGCGTCCAGTTCGCGCTCAGTCGCGAGTGGCGAAAAGATGAAGATCAAAGGCGTCGTCATCAGACGGGACGCTGACACCTTCATTATCAGAGACAACAATGGCGTGGATACTATCGTTCGGCTCGATGACCGAAGCAGTGTGAAGACCAAGGGCCGTTTTCTGCGCGGCGGCTCAAATTACGCGCAAACTCAAATCCTGCGTGGCCTCAACGTCGAAATTGAAGGCCGTGGCAATGGCTCAGGCGAACTATTGGCTGAGAAGGTAAGGTTCAATGAGTCAGATCTACGTGTGGCCCGCGCAGTGGAATCTCGCGCCGCGCCGCTCGAGGATCGAGCCTCCAATACTGAAACGAAGCTGAGCCAGGTTGAGCAGAATGCGCAACGTCTGTCAGGACAATTAGACGAACTCTCAGCTGTGGCCAACACTGCAAAGGGTGGCGCGAGGGCAGCACAGGAAACTGCGGATTCTGCAGTAGCCGGAGTAAATGCCACTAACGAGCGCATTTCGGCGCTTGATGACTACGTACCGCAAGCAGTCCTGGCCGTTAATTTCAGGGTTGGAAGCGCAGCCTTGTCGGCTGACTCAAAAGCCAAACTCGATGAGGTCGCAACCAAGGCACTGAATGCCAAGGGT
>JALYTI010000656.1 GCA_030854375.1 Acidobacteriota bacterium
GTCATCATCCGAAGCTGCGCATTGCGCGTCATGTATCGGAGTTCTTTCTCGATAATTGCGGAGACACCCGGTGAGACCAGCGGAAGATCCCAGCCGGCACCGGTGTCAGTTGCAAGCGTACGTGCGATGTTCCGGCGTGCTCGTTTAGTTTTCCCACTGCCGAGAATGGCGCGGCGCGCCAACCAATAGGTGATAGAAATGAGAATAACTGTGTACGCGATCACAACCGCCAGCGAAAGCGTGTATTCTCCTGCGCCGCTCTCTCGCAAACCGTGAGTCAAGGCATGAGCTATAGCACCCGGCGGTGTCCAGCGCAGGCCGGGTATCGACTGCGCGCGACGAAAAATCAGTGGGGCGATTTGGCCAAATAAGGCGCCACCGAGACCCGCAATCACGCCAATCAAGGCCAGCAGAGTTTCGCCCCGAGTTCGCCTGGTACGAATCAAGGAGCCAACAGACGTCGATACCCATTTTGATAGTGCAATTCCGAATGCGGCCGCGAACAACGACACAAGAATCCCGCCCGCTATGTTCTGCTGCCCCAGTCCCGCACCAATTCCGATAGCGATGATCGCTGGAATGGCAAATACTGATTGGATACTGGCAATCTCGCTGACGAAATCCACTGCGAATAGATTGCGCAAGCTAATCGGGTAAAGAAGTAGATTGCCGGGATCAAACTGTCTGCTGCTGCCCATGCTCAAGGGCAATGTGGACCAAAGCAGATAAAACAACGCGAAAATGGAAAAGAAGATGAATTCCGCGGACGGTAAGACTTCGGCGCCGGGCCTGGTCCCGCGTTGAAGGGTTCGCATGCCAATTTCCGGCGAGGTTAAGGCGTAGGCTGCGACACCGAGTCCGAGTGCAACGAAGAGAGCTAGAGCCAGGGCCGCGAGCATCGCTAGTAATGACGCGATGCGATTGACGACAGCCTTCGATGAACGCAGTGAATTCCGGAACAACGTCCACTTGAGCCAGATTAATGTTATGAGTTGACGCATACGAGTCAGCCTTCAGCCATCAGCAGGTCAGTAATCAGCAATCAGCAGTAGCAAATACGTATGTTGAGTATAAAATAAAAAGGCAATCACAACGAAGACCTGAAATCTGCTTGCTCATCGCTTATGAACGCATACGTCGGACTTGGCTCAAATCTCGGTGACCGCGCCGGAAATCTCCTGTTCGCAATCCGCGGCATGCTCGAAGCAGGCCTCGAGGTTAATAGACTGTCGCAGGTCTACGAAACCGAGCCGGTGGAAACCTTCGCACAACCAAATTATCTAAATATGGTGGCGGAGTTGCGCGGCCACGACCTTCCCGAACCCCAGGAAGTCTTGGCACGGTTAATGCGAATCGAGCAATCACACGGACGGACGCGCGAGGTGGCTATGGCTCCTCGTACGATTGATCTCGACCTTCTTCTTTATGGCAATGAGACCAGCAGCCACGATTATTTGACTTTGCCTCACCCCAGGCTTCACCTGCGCAAGTTTGTCCTGGTTCCCTTAGCCGAGCTTGCGCCCAGATTAGTTCATCCCGTTCTTCAGAAAACGATTGTTCAGTTGCTCGAATCCGTAACCGACGATTCTGCGGTGCGCCTTTGGACGCCGTAGGGGTTGCCCGCTTGGGCTGGTAGCAGTTTGCCCAACAAGCCCTGAGGGTTTTCCCCTTTTTTCGATTTTGTCGTTATAATGAGCCCCACTTGCTGACTCGCCTTACAGATCTCCAAACCTGGCCGATAACTGGCAACTTGATTACCGGCCGGTAAGCGCCGATAGAGAGCCGAAATATGCCTTATCTCAAGCCTGAACGTCCCGAAAAAGTTAGCGCGCCGTCGCTGAAGGCAAGCAAACAACGCGGCGAGCGATTGGTCTGCCTGACGGCATACGATTTTCCCACGGCCCGGATCGTCGATGAGGCCGGGATAGATATCATTCTCGTGGGTGACAGCCTCGGGAATGTCGTCCTGGGGTACGGCAATACAGTGCCCGTGACTCTCGATGAGATTCTGATTCACTTGAAAGCTGTGCGCCGCGCGGTGCAGCGCGCACTGCTCGTCGCCGATATGCCTTACGGTTCATTTCATACCGGTCCGGACGACGCGGTTAGAAATGCACTGACGCTGGTGAAAGAGGGCGGCGCTGAAGCCGTCAAACTCGAAGGCGGACACAAGCGAGTCCAACTAGTAAAGCGCTTGGTCGATGAAGAGATTGCCGTGATGGGCCATATTGGAT
>JALYTI010000657.1 GCA_030854375.1 Acidobacteriota bacterium
CGAGCGGTAGCGACCGGCCTCACACTCAACCGCGGATCAGAAACTAAATCAGAACCGCGAGCGGTAGCGACCGGCCATACGGATAGTTACAGTGCGCTTTTCAATTTGAGCTCAGTTCGAACAGACCCTGCCGTCGCTATCAATCCTGATTAAGTGCTCATCGAATGTTGAGCGTCGGGCCGGTCGCTACCGCTCGCGGTTCTGATTTTGTTAGTAATCGGGTGTTGACGATCGGGGTGAGCATTCGGCCCGTCGCTACCGCTCCCGGTTCCATGTTTGCGTTACATCAAGCGCTTGACGGCTCACTCCAACCCCAAGTACAAACCTATGCATGTCAGAGTTACCAACAAGCGACGCATCGATGGCGGTGCAGACGTTCGATCTCGTGCGCCGCTTCCAGGATTTTGTAGCGGTTGACAACCTCAATCTTAGTGTCCGCCGGGGAAGCTTCTTCGGTTTCCTTGGGCCCAATGGCGCCGGCAAATCTACCACGATCAAAATGCTGACGGGACTGCTTGCTCCAACCAGCGGCGGGATCCGTGTGCTCGGTCGCGATATTGCGACTGAGCCCTTGGAAGTCAAAAGAAGAATTGGAGTCGTCCCGGAAGATCTAAATCTTTTTGAAAGATTGACGGGCGCAGAAATGCTTGCCTTCACAGGAAGAATGTACGGCTTGCAGAAGACGGAGATTGCCGAACGTTCGCCGGAACTTCTCGATCTGATGGAGCTTCGCAACGAGCCAAAGAAGTTGATTGTGGAATACTCGCATGGGATGAAGAAGAAATTGTGCCTGGCCTGTGCTTTGATTCACCGCCCGGAGATTCTTTTTCTCGACGAACCGTTTGAAGGTGTCGATACGATAGCTTCGCGCACATTGAAGGATTTACTCTCGCGGCTAACTGCGCGTGGTCTGACTGTTTTTCTGACTTCCCATGTGCTTGAAATTGTTGAGAGACTCTGCAGCGACATCGCGATCATTTCGCAAGGCAAACTACTTGCAGCGGGCCCACTTGATGAATTGCGAAAAGGAATTGGTTTGGAAGGTGACGCTCAGCAACAAGGACCCATGTCTCTTGAAGAATACTTTATCCACGTAGTTGGGGGCGTCCGCGATACACCGGAAGAAGAAGTGCTTCAGTGGTTGGGTTGAAGTTGTTTTGCGCAATTGAGCGCACCAGATAAGATTCCAATTCACTTACTTATGTCGCGGATCCCCTACGGTACTAGTTGGCCGGCTATTGCGGAAACAAATCGGCGAGATGAAGACTCAGTTGGAGTATCAATTCAAACCACAGGAGGTAGAGATAATGAGTATCCGAGGTCAGTTCTGGTTGTTCACGCTGGCGTTGATTCTATTCATATCGGCGTCCGCCCGCGCCCAGGAGATGGGTGGCCAATCGGCGGTGCGGAATGTCGCGGAGATGAAATTCGGGCACCTCCCGCCGCTGCCGACTTGCGCTTTAGGATCTGTGCAGAGCGGCAATCCTCTAACAGGGCCTTCCATCATTTTCGCCAAAGTGGCACCTGGGTGTTCGATCCCGTGGCATTGGCATACTCCGAATGAACACGTGATGATGGTCAGTGGCGTCGCCCGTATGGAAATGAAGGATGGCAAGCCGCTAACACTGCGGGCAGGAGGTTTTGCTCTGATGGCTTCTCAACACGTCCATCAATTCCGTTGCGAGCGGGCTTGCCAACTCTACATTTATTCTGACGTAGCGTTCGACATCCATTACGTTAACGGACAGGGAAACGAGATTTCGCCGTCCGAGGCGATGAAAGCAGTCAGGCAAACCGCGGCGACCGAGATGAAGTAACGCTACCCGGAGTGGATCTCCAATAATGCGGTTAGTCTCAGGCTAGAAGAATGTTCGACTCTGGCCAGCACTTCATTCATCACGTTGCATCCGTGACTCAGCGTACCGCCGCACAGATTGTTTATTGGGATCGGGTCGCGAACGAGAAGCGCTTTTCGCATCCGTTGCGTCGAGATTGGCTGGAGCAATATCTGAAGGACCCAGGGGCCAGAATCCTTGATTATGGCTGTGGCTACGGGCGCACCCTCGCTGATCTTTCACAAGCGGGTTTTCAGAATCTCGCCGGCATGGATTTCTCGGAAGCGATGCTCGCCCGCTGTCGCTCGGAAGTCCCGAGCGCTATCCTGATTCGTAACGACGGACGAAGCTTGCCAATCAAGCACGATTCCTGTGATGCAGTATTGCTCTTCGCGGT
>JALYTI010000658.1 GCA_030854375.1 Acidobacteriota bacterium
CCCCAGGACCATCACACAAGAAATTTTGCACAGCCCGCGAAGCGGCCGACAGCGTAAAGCCTGGGGTGTAGCGCAGCGGAACCCCAGGACCATCAACACAAGAAATTTTGCACAGCCCGCGAAGCGGCCGACAGCGATCCCGGAGTGCCCAACCCGCAGTATTCGATAATTTGTGGACGGTCGTCCGATGGAACTTGAGGATAATGTTCATTTACTAGCGAAACTTCGGACCGATTGTGCTTTGTCGGACGTGCTGCGCTAACTCAAAGCCAATGCGACTGGATGGAGGCATGATGTCTTTCCAGCGCTCGAGGATTTTTCGTGGCAACGTGGGTATGGAGCGTTCACGGTGAGTCAGTCAAACGTCGAACAAGTAGGTCGCTAAATCTCGAAACAAAAGGCGCATCACACAAAAGTTTCCTTTTGTGACGAGTTCATTCAATTCTTGAAAGCGAACGGAATCGAATACGATGAGCGATATGTTTGATGTGTACGCTGTCGGCCGCTTCGCGGACTATGCAGATTTTCTCACGTTGTGATCCTGGGGTTCCGCTGCGCTTCACCCCAGGCTTTACGCTGTCGGCCGCTTCGCGGGCTGGGTTCGCTTTCGTCGCCGCACAACTTTTTCTACAAAACCCCTTCGTGTTGGTCACTCTTGTCGTTCGCCCAGGGAGTAACATAGTCCGTCCGGTGCGATGACGAAGAAGACCTTGTAAGATGTGTCGCCATGCTGGTCGGTTCTGAAATTCGCTTCCTTCTGTTGCAAGCCATTGGTCTTCAATTCCGCGAAGGCCGCTTCGGCATCGTCAACTTCGAAAAAGCACCCTTCCTGGGCCGGGTCACCTCCATTTTCGGCTAAGCCTATCTGAATGTCGTCTCTAGCGAGGATGGCAGACTTATGCGGAGAATCATTTCGGGATAGCACTCGGAATCCCATAACCGTTTCGTAAAAAGGAATTGCCGACTCAAGGTCCGCCACAGGCAGACTCATTTTGTCGTCGGCATAAGGGTAGGCGGTTTTATATACTGCGCTCATTTTCTCTCAACCTAAACGCGTCGATGCATTTCCTTTCATCATTACTTTTCCAATCAGGTAGAATCGTCCTATAGCGGATTCTTGCGCCGTCTAACCCTTCGGCTTCTGGTTGAATTGGAGCGTTGTTGCGTTCCTCTTCCTTACGGGCATGAAAACAATTTCCACGGTGCTCATTGATATTCTCTTCCCTATCAGTGTAGTCGGCGCGTTAGTGTGGCTTTACCGATATATGCGGCGGAGCGGCGTTGAAAAACCGCCTTTCCTCCGATTGTTTATTTTAATCGCAAGCTACGCCTGCATCATTTGGTTTACGTTTAGTTTTTACTTTCC
The DNA here is from genome assembly GCA_030854375.1 of Acidobacteriota bacterium. GTDB lineage: Bacteria > Acidobacteriota > Blastocatellia > Pyrinomonadales > Pyrinomonadaceae > PSRF01. Next base: position 1,367 of record JALYTI010000658.1, read on the forward strand.
TTCGACGCGCGTCTCTGAGTATACGATCGCACCTCTCATTTTCGTTGTTTCACCCGTAATAATCGTAATCGCCTTTTTGTCTTATGCACAGAGGAAAGAGTCAGTTTTTCACAGGGTGGCATACATTGCCAGCATTTGTTATGTGTTCGCCTTTATGCTGTTGATTTATCTTCTATCAACGCGATGCCCACCATATAGGGGAGGCCCGCCGTAGACTTTTTTCACGAGTGCGCCGAATACTTGCATCGGATGGACGCCATGAGGTACCAGACTCGATTGGGCACCGATACTTATGCTGAGCGCAGAACGAACCCTTAACATACATCGGTTCGTTGATGCCGAGCTTCATTCCATGCTGCATGCGGAGCGTGTGATAATTCCGAACGCCTCGCATGATATGTGGGCCGAATACCCTGAGAATTGTAGACAGGCGGCACTCGCATTCCTTGCCAGGCACTGAGTGACATTGAGGTAACTATGCGACGTTTTTTAGTTTGCAGTTTCCTGTTGTGCTTGAGCTTTTCTTCTGGAGTTGTATCAGGAAATCCTGATCAACTGGTTTACAGGATTAGAACTGATAAAGACCATTACATTTTAGGCGAGTCAGTCGTTGTAACCTTCTCCTGGCACAACGTTACGTCTAAAGCCTCTCTAGTTGAGACATGGCTGATGGAACCAATCGAGGTCTTCTATGAAAATCTACAGACTCCAATCCCGTTCAGGGGAATAATTTCCGACGGAACTTCCGGTTACATGCGTCTGCGGTCAGGACAGAAATTTGAAACGCCCTATATCATCAACAACTTTTTCCGTCCGAACTTTCCCGTAGATAAACCCGGCACGTACTTCCTCAAATCTACCTA
>JALYTI010000659.1 GCA_030854375.1 Acidobacteriota bacterium
CAGGACGCTTTACATTTTCGATGAACCTACTACTGGTTTGCATTTTGACGATATCAACAAACTCTTGTCAGCGTTTCGAGCGTTAATTGAGGCCGGCGGGTCACTGCTTGTAATCGAACACAATCTCGATGTAATCAAAACTGCCGACTACATCATCGACCTGGGACCTGAAGGCGGCGACGCCGGCGGATACGTTGTGGCAACAGGCACACCAGAAGAGATCATGGCTTCTCCCGCGTCACACACGGGGAGATACTTGGCCGCGCATCTCGCGAAATCAAATGGCCACGCGGTATGACGCTACGATAGCCTGGAACTCTGCGCGGGTTCCAAACGGAACCGGCTCCGTTTAGAAAGCGCACTTGTGCGCCGGCGTGCGGAAAGCATCAAATTCTGGGCGCGCACGAAGGCGGACAAGTCCGCTTTCTAAACGGGTAACATGAAGACCGAAATGGACCTTCCTTACATGTTTAGAAAGCGCACTTGTGCGCCGGCGTACGGAAAGCGTCAACTCCCTGGGAGGGGACGAAGGCGGACAAGTCCGCTTTCTAAACTGGTAACATGTTCGTTCGGTATATTCTGAAGCCAAGGAGAAATTAACGCGATGGGTCTAAAACAGCAAATCATTTCGGACTTGACGGCTTCAATGAAAGCCCAGGACGCACCCCGCACATCTACGCTACGAATGGTTAAGGCTGCGATGATGAACCGCGAGATTGAAAAGGGCGGCGAACTCGATGACGACGAGTTAGCTAAGCTGCTGCGATCCCTGGTCAAACAGCGGCGCGATTCGGTGGAGCAGTATGAAAAAGCCGCTCGGCAGGACCTGGCCGACAAGGAAACAGTTGAAATCGAAACGATCGAAGGTTACCTACCTCAAGGAGCCTCGCGCGACGCGATCGAACAAGCCGTAACTGCCGCGATAACCGAAACCGGCGCCAGCACGATGAAAGACATGGGAAAAGTGATGAAGGCTGTCCAAACCGCACTCGCCGGAAAAAACGCCGACGGAAGAACAATCAGCGAGGTAGTAAAAGCCAAGCTGGGTGGGTAACCGGCTGCTCGCGCATACCACGTTGAGCTGGGGTTTAGTTTAAATAAGGATTCTCATTAGCACCGGGCTTCAGCCGGGTCTTTTTCGACGCATAGCGTCGGCATGAATTTAGCCCGGCCTTTTCAAGGCTGGGAAGAGTTAACGAGGTTTCGCGTCGCGTAGCGACGCCTGAAGCTAGAACTGGATTCAATCGTCGCTATGCGACGAAAGCGGGGAATAACCTAGTCCCGGCGTTGAAACGCCGGGCTAAATTCATACTGACGCTACGCGTCGCAGGACTGTACAGAATGTTCCAGGTTTACCCGATCTCCTTCCACGAGACTGGCCACGATCTAGCGTATAGCGCCAACTTGCTTCCCTAGTTACCTTTACGTATAATTCACGGCTTGCTCGAAGCGCGGCGGTATCGTCCGGTGGGTTCGCGCCCACTTTTTCTTTTGGGCGAGTGCTTTTTCGGAGGTTCCATGGGGTCGAGTTCTGTCGAAGATCGCGTGCAGGCAATCGCCGACCGCGTGGCAATCGACCACGGACTGGAACTGGTGCACGCCGAAGTTGCAGGGCCTGATAACAAGCCTATCGTTCGGATCTTTATTGACAAGCCGGCTGGGGTCACCCACGAGGACTGCTCGCAGATAAGTCTGCACGTTGGCACGATTCTCGACGTCGAAGATTTCATTCATTCTTCGTACACCTTGGAAGTATCTTCGCCCGGTCTTGAAAGAGGTCTTTACAAGCGGGAAGACTATGAGCGGTTCGCCGGAAGACCCGCGAAACTGAGAACGCGCCGCCCAATTAATGGCCAGCGCAATTTCCGTGGTCGCTTGATAGGCATAGATGGCGAGGAAGTGCTGTTTGAAGACCGCACGAGCGGGCAAGTAAGAATTGGGCTGGAATCAATAGCCAGGGCGAACCTGGAACTCGATGCCAATGAAGAATTTCGGCTCGCCCAACAAAGATCACGGTAGTGCAAACTGCCAGTTTGCGTTACATCGGAAAGCTAAATGACAGGTAGAAGTTTTTGCTACTTACAACTGAATAACAACTGAATAGGCTCAACGACGCGGGCATTAACCAGCGTCGAGCCAACGGAGTAATAAATTTCCATGAGTTCATCCATCGCACAAAACATCGAGGCGCTTTGTCAGGAGCAAGGGATCGAGCGAGATCTTGTTAT
>JALYTI010000140.1 GCA_030854375.1 Acidobacteriota bacterium
GGTGTCAGACCCACTCACGGCCCGGAAAGAATCATTCGAGGCATTCGAACCCGCGCGCCGCGTAATGAGATTGCTGTTGATGCAGCTGCCCCTGAGGAAAGACCAAGAAAACGGGCCGGCAAGTCAAGATAGTTAACGAATCAACAGGTCGTGATGCGAAAGTTGGGATTCGGTTTCTGAGTAATGCATTAATGAACGCAACGTTTGAAACTATCGGGCTCGAAGTACCCAGCGAGAAGGCTTTCAATTATCTTGCTGAGCGCGCCGGCGATCAGGGTGAAGCTACCCAGCTTAATCGCCGTGGCGCAGTCCTCCACGGCCGGTGCTGGAAATTGGGCGAAGGACTGGAGGTCTGGACTGTTCTATACGAATCTGGAAGTGGTGATGTTTTTTACGCCGACTGCCGTCCAGGGTTCCGCGCTCGCTACATTCAAACGATCAGCCCGTGGGCACTCACCGAATATGACGAAGAGGGCGAGGCAGTGGTCCATGGTTATCGCGAGGGCAATGATTGCGAAGTCTTGTTTGAATTGCAAAATCTAACTGAAGTTGGGCCAGGCGGCTTTCGGGCGCAGGAGCTTCATGTTGGGCTATGTGGGCTGGCTTATAGAGCGCGGGTGCGCACCGCGGCTGCGAAAACGCGATGGATGCCATTGGATAAGGCCGCGCCGTCGCGCGCTGCTCACGAAAATGATTGGAGTCTTTCCGGTCGCGTGATCGCCTTCAAACCACTGAAAAACCCGCTTTCCGGCAGTGATTTATATTGGATTAACGTAGACCTCGAGCAAATGAATCTCGAGATCCTGGTAAACCAACGCGCGCTCCGCGGAGACGCACTGGCGCTGGGTGTTACGCTTGACGCGGAAGTTTGGTTGCAGGGCCATGTTCTCGATGAGTTGGCCTTGCGTTCGCGTTATGAGGGAGTTGATAGTTCATGTTCCGCAGCAAACTTCTGGACTCAATTGAAACGAAGGAACTGAGGGTCGCGCGCCTTCCGGCTGCTTTCGAAGTTCGCCGTTGCTGCAAAGCCTGCAGTGAGCTAACAGTCGATCTCAATGAAACGTCTTCTTGTTGTTAGCCTTCTCGTCCTCACCCTAATCATCGGTTCCTATTTCTTCAACCAGTATTGGATTCATCGATACGATGGCTTGATTGCCAGACAGGCGGCCGTTTATCGTCTGGATCCTGATCTGGTCTGGAGCATCATCTACGAGGAAACGTATTTTAGGCCCTGGAAAGCCGGCAAAGCCGGCGAGATCGGGTTAATGCAAATCACACCTACCGTAGGCCGTGAATGGGCCGCGGAAACCGGCATGAAGGAATTAGAACGGCAAATGCTCCAGAACCCTACGGCATTGCTCCGCGACCCGCAACGAAACATTCAGATCGGATGCTGGTATCTCGAAAAGATTTATGAGCAATACCGCGACTCACCGGACAGAGAGACGCGAATGATTGCTGCTTATAACGCCGGCCCCAGCCGAGCCGCCGAGTGGAATAAAGTTGGAGAAGGTGAAAAGGCGCTTTCGGGCGATGAATTCATTAACAAGATCGATATTCCATCAACGCGTGCTTATGTGGTCTCGATCCTGGAGCGTTACCACAGACTAAAGGGCCCGGCCCAACATGACTCGGTTCCCGTTCAGACGTCTTCGCCTGTTAGGGCGCGATGAGCTTATCGCGCTTCGCATTCAAACCTGAAGCAACCGAGTTGTGCGACCTGTATTCACATTGAATAAACCCCCGCGCGCCGTCCGCGTCGGATGATGGAGCATGGCCACACTTTATTGCGCACGATGGGTATTACCCATCTCATCTCCCCAGATTGCCGACGGCGCAATCGCCGTCGAAGGTGAACAGATCATCTCAGTAGGCAGCCGCGTAGCGCTTGCCCGGCAATTCCCTCAAGCAACGGTTCGCGAGTTTGGCGAGTCCGCAATCATCCCCGGGCTCATTAACGCGCATTCGCATCTCGAACTGACCGCGATGCGCGGCTTCCTTGAAAAGGAAGAAAATGATTTCTTTGCCTGGCTAAAAAAACTGACAATTGCACGACTCGAGCGAATGACGCCAGATGACTTGTACGTATCTGCCGCGTGGGGCGCGTGCGAAGCGGTTCGCGCGGGCGTAACCTGCGTTGCAGATGCGAGCGATTCTGCATTTGAAAGTATGAATGCGCTCCGTGAGGTGGGACTGCGCGGCGTCGTTTTCCAGGAGTCGTTTGGTCCTGATCCGAGACTTGCTAAAGAAAACTTTGAAAAGCTCAGGGCGAAAGTCGCTCGTCTGCGTGAACTTGAAACGTCTTTGATTAAATGCGGTGTCTCGCCGCATGCGCCCTACACAGTTTGCGCGCCTCAGCTGGAATTGATTTCAAGGTTTGCGATCGAGAACAGCCTGCCGCTGATGATGCACGCTGCCGAAACAACGATGGAGGTTTCGCTGCTTCGGGAAGGAGTAGGATCTTTTGCTGACGGACTCAAGAGCCGTGACATCGAGTGGACTGCACCTGGTGTCTCAACAATTCAATATCTTAATGATCATGGAGTGCTCGGAGCCCGACCTCTGCTCGCGCATTGCATCCATATTGACGAAGCGGATATTGAGACTATGCGCCAGACGGAAACGCGAGTTGCTCATTGTCCGAAGTCAAACGCAAAACTCGGCCACGGTCGTGCGCCGGTTGCGAAGTTGTTAGAAAAGGGGATTGCGGTTGGACTGGGTAGCGATTCCGTTGCCAGCAACAACACCTGCGATCTTCTCGAGGAGGCGCGGTTTGGGCTGTTACTTGCTCGCTCGGCTGCGGTCGCGGAAAACTGGGGCCGACGTTTATCTCCCGATGAGTTTTTGCGAACTGCTACGCTTGGAGGCGCGCGGGCGTTGGGCCTGGAAGGACAAATTGGAGAGTTAAGACTAGGCTTGCAAGCAGATTTTGCCGTTGTTTCACTCGATCATCCACATCAAGTTCCATTATATAACCCGGCTGACACGCTCATTTTCGCATCCTCCGGACGCGATGTAACGCTCACGGTTGTTGCAGGAAAGGAAATCTACCGGGATGGTCGTGTGATGACGGTTGACGAAAATCGTCTGCGCGCTCGAATAAAAGAAATAGCTCAAAAGCTGGAGAGTTAACCGCCGAGACGCACTCCTGTTCAAATTACTTCCGCGTACCGACTGCTCGGCGGTTCAATCTAAATTGACGCTGCGACTGCGTCATCAAAAATCTCTAGGGCAACATCCACATTCTCTTTTGTCAGAATTAATGGAGGTGACCACCGAATTGTGTTGGCACCAGCACCCAAGATGATTAAGCCTCGCTCGAAGCAAGCGATTTCAACGCGGTCACGAAGTTCAGGCGCCGGCTTGTTCGTGATTCGATCTTCGACGAACTCAACGCCTATCATCATGCCCATGCCGCGCACATCGCCGATGCAGTCATATTTCTGTTGCAGTCGTTCGAGACCTTTTTTCAAATACAGTCCAACCTCCGCAGAATTTTCAACTAACCCGCCCTGGAGCAACTCAATCGTTTTCAAAGCCGCCGCGATGCAAACCGGGTTGCCACCAAATGTAGAAGCGTGTGCGCCTGGTTTCCAATTCATCAAATCAGCGCGAGCCACACACGCACCGATCGGCAAACCAGAACCGATTCCTTTGGCAATGCAGACGATGTCAGCCAGCACGCCGTAATGGTCGCAAGCAAACATTTTTCCTGTGCGACCCATTCCCGATTGCACTTCGTCAACAATCAACAGAATGCCGTGTTCATCGCAGATACGGCGCAGTCCGTGCAAGAAATTCTTCGGTGCAGGTACATATCCGCCTTCGCCCTGCACTGCTTCAACAACTATTGCGGCAACCTCTTCCGGTGGCGTTGTCGTTTTAAATAGGCGTTCCTCAATCCAATTGAGCGCGCCCTGTCCTGCGCCTCCATCACCACAGTCTGCCGGGTTGAAGGGATTGCGAAACTCGTTTGGAAAGGGAAGGTGAACAACGTCGAGTGCCTGGCGTTTGAATCCTACGCGCTGGGCAGCTTTTGATGAAGTTAACGAAAGCGACCCCAACGTACGTCCGTGAAAACTATTGAAGAAGGCGATGAACTTCTCGCGGCCCGTGGCATGCATTGCAAGTTTCAAAGCTGTCTCGACAGCCTCGGTGCCGCTGTTTGCAAAATGAGTTCGCGTGGGTGAGGCGACCGGCACGATCTCATCAAGCTTCTTTGCAAGCGCCGGCATGTGACGATAGTAGTAATCGGTGCCACACATGTGAATCAGTTGTTCTGACTGTTCCTGAATTGCCCGCACGACCTCAGGATGACAGTGTCCCGTTGAACAAACTGCAACTCCCGCGTTGCAATCGAGAAAGATGTTACCGTCAACATCTTCGACCCAAACGCCGAGGGCCCGCTCGGCAACAAGGCTAAACTTAGGTCGCGGATAGGAAGGTGTAACAAACTGCGCGTCTGCGGCGATTACCTCGGTGCCCTTTGGGCCAGGCAAGGCAGTCTTAACATTCGGCCGCTTCGGGCCTGCCATCGTAGTGGTGGACATCATGCGCCTCCTTTAATAGAACGGGCCTTTCAGAAAACGTGAGCTTTAGAAAGTTCGACATTAAGTCGAAATTCTTCCTCAAATGGGGCTGCGAAAGGTTTGAAGGAAGACTGCTAGTCCGCAAACAGGTTGGAGCGGCTATCGAGCGGGCGATGGTGTAAAGTTTGCTTATTCCACATGGCTCAAACCCGATACTGCCTAAGTTAAATGGGGCTGGTAATTACTACTGACAAAGAAACTTTCTGGATACTATCACGGGCCAGAGTCGGTTTCCAGCGACATGCTAAACAAGGCATTTTTGGGCTGAAAACGCGTGTTTGTGCACCTTTTCATCCGGACCTATCGATTACGAAACCGTAAGCGTTGGCACACCTCAGCTTGTGCCTGGAGAAACCAAAAGTGGGGTGCCAAAACAACGCTTTTTTGCGGGAGTTGAGCTTAGTGCTGCCGGGTAGGATTGAGAATCAAGGTGCAGCTTGCGCAAGTTCAACTTGTCCGTCAGGCTCTTCAGCGAATGTCGCTCGTATCATTTCTTTGGGCGGCGGCTTAGGCCAGAGGGAAAGCCGGCGACCCAAGGGATGAAGCAGCACGCGCGATCGGAAATATTTCTCGTGCTCCCATTCCACCTCCGCCATCGTCAGGAGACAATCGACCAAATCGTCATGACCAGAGGCTCTTGCATAACGCGCGGCCGTTTCGTATTCGCGAATGTTGCCCCTCTCCAGACGACCCGCGCCATACATGGGCGCTAACCACCCGGTGAAGTGGCAGAGAAGTCCGAGGATGCGCCCGATTATCAATGCACGAGTCTCTCGGAATCTGGAAGGTTGGGCGTCCAGACTTCGCAGCATCTCCCCGATGAGTTTGCGATGATGCCACTCTTCATTTTCGATCTCTTTAATGCGCGCGCGTTCTTCGGTATCAATGACTGACAGCCAATGGCCCCGGTATGCATAACCTGCGGCACGCTCACCGGAATAAGCCATCTGTAGAATGGCAATTAGATTCCGGTTATTATCGCCTGCCTGCATTTATTCAGCGAGTGGATCGAACTTGATGATTTCTTGACACTCTCTCGCGTCGACATATACACTCACGGTCTTTCAAATCCTAGCATTCTTAACTACAAACTGCGCAGCAATGGACCGCTTCCGGCTCGTCCATTTCTGAACGTCGAAAGGATCGAAACACATGGGTGCGCGAAAGAAGATAACCGTGGTGGGCGCGGGTAATGTCGGCGCGACTGCTGCCCACTGGCTCGCGGCGAAGGAACTAGGCGACGTCGTGCTTGTCGATATTGTCGAAGGAGTGCCACAGGGAAAGGCCCTGGATTTGGCGGAAGCGGCCCCGATTGAAGGCTTCGACGTTAGACTGACCGGAACGAATACCTACGATGGAACAGAGAACTCAGATGTCGTGATCATTACTGCGGGACTGCCACGCAAACCCGGGATGAGCCGAGACGATTTGCTTAAGACCAACGCTGAGATTGTCTCCAAAGTTGTAGACGAAGTCGTCAAGCGGTCACCGGAATCGATCTTAATCATTGTCTCAAATCCGCTCGATGCAATGTGTCAGGTTGCATTGCGCCGCTCGGGATTTCCGAAGCACCGCGTGATTGGCATGGCAGGAGTACTTGATTCGGCGCGCATGCGTTGTTTTCTCGCGGAGGCCCTCGATGTCTCAGTTGAAAATGTGACGGCGTTTGTGCTGGGTGGTCATGGCGATACGATGGTGCCGCTACCTCGCTTCTCAACCTGTGCCGGCATTCCCATTCCCGAACTGCTGCCGAAAGATCAAATCGACGCCATCGTTAAGAGAACTGCGAATGGCGGGGC
>JALYTI010000660.1 GCA_030854375.1 Acidobacteriota bacterium
GAGAAAAGCCTTCCTTTGCGTTCCTTTGCGAATTCCTTCGCGTCCTTTGCGTTGAAGTTAACGCTTGGTCATGCCGCACGTTGAGTTTTGACACAGCCTCTGAATCGCTGGGCTATTCTCTGTAGTGAACCCCTAAGTTGAGACAACTGGTTGGGGCCGGGTTGATTGTGGAAACGACTGTTCGAATTCAGCAGGGGGAACGTAGCCAAGTCTCGAATGGAGTCGCTTGTGATTGTAAATCTGCTCGAGGAACTCTCCGATGCGGAAGCGAGCCTCGGCCCGGTTCTCGTACTCGTTGAGATAGACCTCTTCATACTTTAAGGTTTTGATGAAGCGTTCCGCCTGAGCATTGTCGTAGGGATTGCCACCACGGCTCATGCTGATACGGATACCGTGCTCTTTGAGAAGGTTGACGTAGACATTGGATGCATACTGAACTCCGCGGTCCGAGTGATGCACCAAATTAAGCGTAATAGTTCGTCGAGAAAGGGCCATCTGCAATGCCGCCACAGCGAGTTGAGCGCCGAGGGTCGAGTCCATGTGCCAGCCAATGACGCGTCTGGAAAAAGCGTCCAGGACCACCGCGAGATAGAACACTTCGCGCCGCAGGTGAATGTAAGTGATGTCGGCCACCCAGAGTTGGTTGGAACTATCGATCACCAGCGAAGGCACCAGATTTGGATAGATGGTAAACGAGTGCTGCGACTGAGTAGTATTGACGAAGGCCGGCTTGCGATTGCACAAGAGCCCGTCTTTACGCATCAATTTCAACACTCGCTTATGGTTTGCCACGATCCCGTTACGAACCAACTGGGCCGTGATGCGACGGTAACCATAAGCTGGCATGTCGGCCGCGATCTCGTGGATTGCCTGGCGCAAATCAATATCTGGCTCGGGCGCCTCAGGGCAGTTTGAGTGGCGATAGTACTCGGCCCGGGACAAACTTAGAGATGAGCACAAGCGGCTCACTGAAAGCGCCGGTGGAGTCACCTGCTCCAGATTAATCATTTGCGTCATGAGCCGGTTCCATTCCTGGGTGTCGATCGCAAGCGAGTCTCTAACCGCTGTAATACTTTTTTTAAGAAAGTGATCTCCATGGTTTGTTGGCCAATCTTGCGTTCTAATTCGGCGACCGTGCCGCTCTCGGAAGCACCGGTCGGGCCTTTAGTAAAGGCGCGTTCACCTTCTTCGAAGAACTTCTTGCGCCATTTGCTGATTAGCCGTTGATGTATTTCATACTTCCGACCGACTTCGAACGGTCGGGCTCCGGCTTCAATTTCGCGGAGCACTTTGATTTTGAATTCGCGCGTAAACCTCCTGCTTCTAGGCAGCATGGCTGAGTCTCCTTATGGTCTAGGGTGACCCAACTAACTGTCTCAGGCAAGGGGTTCACTACAATCATTCGTCCGCTGCGCGGACTACGTCATCTTTAATCTGAGACCGGGGACCGGACGACGAAAATAGCCCAGCACTTAGTTACCAACCTCTTTCAGGAGGGTTTCGTCGGGATCGAATTTTGTGGAAGTCAGTCTGCCGCTCAAATGAATCGTTAGCACCGTGAGTTTCGACTTGGGATAAATAGTTCGCCTTATCTTCTGGCCATTAATCGTAAGTTCGATCGGCAGGGGATCAAGAAAAGCATCGCCGTTCTGAAGTTGGTTGATCGTAACTGTGAGAGAAGTTTCACTACGATTCAATCCCCAAAGGACTTGATAACGGGGATGACCCGCGCCATAAACCCAGCGAGCAAAAAACTCTTTCAAGTTCTTGCCTGAAGATTTTTCCAGGGCACGGCGCAAATCTTCAGTCGTCGCGTTGGCATTGCGATGAGCGTTGTAATATTCGCGCAGACCCTTGAAGAAAGCTTCATCATCAATCCGCTCGCGGAGCATGTGCAGGACCCAGGCGCCCTTTTCATAATTGTTTGGGTTGAGCAGCTTCATCAAATCCTGCGTCTCGGTGTCGTGAATGGGGACGTTGCGTTGCTTCTCATAAGCGAAGTACCGGGTGGCAGCGCCTCGCATGTATTCGCGAAATGCCTCTTCGCTTTCATGCTTTTCGATGAATAGTCCGGCGAAATAAGTCGCAAAGCCCTCGCTTAGCCAGAGGTCGGCCCAGGTCGACTCGGTTACTGAATCGCCGAACCATTGGTGCGCGATTTCGTGAGCCACCACGTCTTCCATACGCATCGGAATGCCGAAGCGTTGGCTCATCTTGTCGTT
>JALYTI010000661.1 GCA_030854375.1 Acidobacteriota bacterium
TGGCGCGATATCTTCGGCCTCGAAGAATAATTCTGTCTCCCCAACCCCACATGAAGGACACGCTGGTAATTGGCTCTCGTGGTTCGAAGCTTGCGCTCACACAGGCGCAAATGGTCAAAGATGAACTCGAGGTTTTCAGTCCTTCCCTGGAAGTCCGGATTGAAATCATTAAGACATCGGGAGATGTAAAGACAGATCCGCTTTCGGTGATTGGCGGAAAGGGAGTATTTACAAAAGAGCTGGAAGATGCGTTGTTCGACGGCCGGATCGATCTCGCGGTTCACTCGTTAAAGGACCTGCCTACAATCATTCCGGAGGGTTTGACACTGGCTGCAATTTGCAAGCGTGAAGATGCCCGCGATGCTCTTGTGCTTAATACCCAGATAGAAGTCTCGAACGAATCGATCGTCAAGAAGCTGCCGAAAGGAGCCACTGTAGGCACATCGAGCCCGCGCCGATTGGCCCAGTTGAAGCACGTTCGCAATGACCTTGTGTTCAAGGAACTCCGGGGGAACGTGGATACCCGACTGCGCAAGCTCGACGACGGTCAATACGACGCCCTGGTGTTGGCTTGCGCAGGGCTGCGCAGGCTTGGACTTGAGAATCGCATAAGCGCACCGATTTCGACTGCTGAAATGCTTCCGGCTATTGGACAGGGGGCGCTGGGGATTGAAGTTCGTGCTGGAGATGCGCACGCAATTGAGAGAGTCCGCCGGCTGGATCACAAATTTACGAGGCTGGCGTGTCTCGCTGAGCGGGCTTTCCTGCGCCGCCTGGGCGGGGGATGCCTATTGCCGATTGCTGCTTATGCAGTTGTCCGCGACAAGCAGATCAGGCTTGATGGATTGGTAGCTGATCCTGAAGGCAACCGAATCGTGAGGGATCGTATCTCTGGATCTCGAGACGAAGCGGAGCAATTGGGCAATCGCCTCGCAGACCAACTGCTCGAACGTGGCGCGGATAAGCTGTTGGCCTCATAACGCGCCAAACGGGATATGTTAAGAGCCTGGGCAACAAGACTGCCCGGAAACAAAAAAAGGGCGTACGGTAATTCGCAGGTTGGGAAGGGCGGCTTGCCCCCGCTGGAGCGCCAACGGCGCGACTGGTTGGGTGCTATTTCAATGTTTTTACAAGAAGGGAAATGGCTTCTACGTGGAAACGCTCTCAAGCTTGATCGGTGCTGCCGTAACTTGAAAATTGAAGTCACAGTCGCGCCGTTGGCGCTCCTGCGGGGGCGAGCCACCCTTCCTAACCTGCAAATTGGCAGGGCTTGAGCCGTCCTATTGGATGGCTGAGTTTTCATACAGCGCCCACAAGCATCGCGTTAAAGCTTGAACTCCGAACCTAACAATTAGCTGATGATGACTAACCCGGCAACACATAATCGGGACGTTACTAAACCTCAACCGCTTGCCGGTCGAACCATCGTCGTTACCCGAGCTCAGTCCCAGGCGGATGAGTTCGTCACCGAACTCGAACAATACGGCGCCAGTGTAATCGCATGCCCGACGATTGAAATCCGGGAACTCGAAAGTTATGAACGTCTGGATGAAGCCATCGATCATCTTTATGGTTACGATTGGCTGATCTTTACCAGCGTGAATGGAGTTGATTACTTTTTTGAGCGGCTCAAGGTTCGCGGACGTGAGATAAGTGATCTGGACGAACTAAAGGTTTGTGCCATCGGCGAAGCTACAGCTGACCGACTGCGCGATCTCTCTGTTCACGTGGACGTAATTCCAGAGGAGTTCAAAGCTGAAGGCGTATTCGCCGCGCTGGAATGCTATGTAGGAGGAGCAGAAGGACTGAAAGGTTTGAATGTGTTGATTCCACGGGCGTCAGTCGCGCGTGACTATTTGCCAAACGCATTGCACGATGCCGGTGCGCGCGTTGATATCGTGCCCGTCTATCGCACCAGCCTTCCCGAAAACCTGGATCGCGGACGCGTCGCTGCCATGCTATCGGGCAGCGCTGATTGTATAGCTTTTACCAGTTCGTCGACGGTAAGAAATCTTGCTCAGCTTTTCGATACGGAGGACCTTAGCCCGGCCCTCGCCGGAGTGATCATTGCCTGCATTGGCGACATCACGGCAAGAACCGCGGCGGACTTCGGCCTACAAGTCGAAATTCAGCCGGAGCAATTTACAATTCCTTCCCTTGCACGCGCCATCGCGGATTATTTCGCAAATACGTAAGACAGGCATCCGGTATTAGA
>JALYTI010000662.1 GCA_030854375.1 Acidobacteriota bacterium
GAACAGCACAGCTCTCAATCGCTGGCGCGCCCGATGTAGGCGAGCTTTTACGGCCCCGATATCTGAACCCACCGTGGCAGCAATCTCGCTTAAGCTGAGTCCTTCGTACTCGAAAAGAACCAACGCTTCTCGTTGAAAAGGGGGCAAACTCGAGACAGCCTCCTTAACTTTCAAAGCCAACTCATCATCCAGCAAGGCATGCAAAGGTTCTTTGTTCAGCGAAATGAATTGATCTTCCTCGAAGTCGTCCATAGCCGACTCTCGTCCTGAATCCCGAAGTTGCTTGAGCCAAAGATTGCGCGCCGCAGAAAAAAGATAGGTACGCAAGGAAGCTCGACCGGGAATAAAATTCCGTGGCTTTCTTATCAAGCTCAAAAAACAATCATGAGTTACGTCTTCGGCCATTTCAATAGTTCCTGAAAGCCTATAACTAAAGCGGAAAACCGCGTTGCGATGCCGTTCGTATAGCTCGAGGAACGCGGCCTGGTCACCAGCTCCTGCCCTTTCGAGCAAAAGTTCGTCTGTGGTTTTGTCTGGCAATCGGCACTCGATTCTGTAGGAATCGCTTCCTACTAGTATTACCTGCAAACGGCTAAAAGATACGCCCTTCCCCCAAAGTTTTGCCTTCTTTTCGGCTCGAATTTCAAACACCAGGCTTTCGAATGCGTAATAAATCCGGGAACTTCAACCAGTCCAGGGCGCTAGGACCGTTCAAACCATGGCGTTGGATGCATTTAGAGGCCAAACGGTTGACGAGGAAATATCCGGCATCTAAGATGTTTTTGCTCCCTACGGATCAATCGAATGTTATTAAAACCTGATCGGTCGAATCCCCTCAAACCACGTTCATGAATCTAGTTCTATCGAATAATTCATTAAGAAAAGTGCTGTTGGTTGCATGGATCTTGACCGCGTCGCAGCCGGTCGTCTCGGCGCAGGTCCCGCCCGAACCCGAGCAGAGTCGACTTCTTAATGGACTCCGTGTGCGGCTCTGGACGCGGCCTACTGACAAAGAGGTTCTGATCAAGCTGCGCGTACATAGTGGCGCAGCCTTCGATCTGGCGGGCAAAGCAGGAACCATGGCTCTCCTCGGAGATCTCTTGTTTCCCGACCCTACAACGCGCGAGTACTTTACCGAGGAGATGCAAGGGCGTCTGAACGTCACGACCAACTACGACTCGATGACGATCACCATGCAGGGCCGGGCCAGTGAATTTGAACGGATAATTGAGATTCTGCGGACAGCCTTGGTTACCACGCAATTGACGCCCGAAAATGTCATAAAGGCTCGCGAGGGGCGAATCAAGCTAATAAAGGAAACCAGCATTTCACCCTCTATGCTGGCCGATAGAGCCATCGCAACCCGCCTCTTCGGGGATTTTCCCTATGGTCGTCCTTACATGGGCACGGCTGAATCTCTTGAACGCATTGATCGGGGCGATCTTATGCTTGCTCGCGAGCGATTCTTGAACCCCAATAATTCCTCTTTGGTCGTAATCGGAGGCGTTCAACCGAATCGGGCGCTCCGGGCGCTACGTCAACTGCTGGGTGCCTGGCGCAAGAGTGAACAGCTTGTTCCAGCAACTTTCCGGCAACCGGCAAATCCTGACTCGCGTCCGTTGATCATCAATGCGCCTGCCGACCAAAGTGTCGAGGTTAGATTAGCGATACGGGGATTGGCTCGACAGGACACGGACACGCCGGCGGCGGCACTGCTGGCGAGTGTGGCGCGGCAACGATGGGAGAAGCTGCTGCCTGATCTCGCTCGAAAGCCGGTGTTCGTAAGGCATGAAGCTTTTGTGCTTCCCGGAATGTTTGTCATGGGGACGACTTTAGAAAACCTGCTTGCTCCTAAAGCGCTCGAAACAGCGCAGGAAGTCCTTAGATCGTTCGCCCGATCCCCCGTCAGGGCAGCGGAATTGGAACAGGCTAAGGTCGAAGTTATGGCTCTGGCCAACAAAGAATTGTCGAGCCCTGATGGCATCGCAAGTTTCTGGTTGGATGCGGACACTTATGGACTGCGATCGCCAACCGAGCAGGTGCGCTCGTTGGGCGCTGTGTCACCAGATGACCTTCAGCGCGTGGCCGGCCGTCTTTTGCGCGACGGCACTTTGGCTTCCATTCTCGTAGGCAATTCCGAAGTGTTGAAAACGCAGATTGAGCGCCACGGAAAAGTGGAGATCATTGGAGACATCGAGCCCAAGGCTGAAAC
>JALYTI010000141.1 GCA_030854375.1 Acidobacteriota bacterium
GTCGAAGTTCCGCGGCCGATGAGAATTCCCTCGCCAATTCGTCGCGTTCATCGCTGATCTCTTTCTCGGTCGGGGCAAGCGTGGGAAGTTTCTCGGCCTCCTGAAGAATAAGTCTCTGGTCAATTATCAGGCTCAGCGCGTGATTCAAGTCTTCTGATTTCGGATTGTCGAGCGGTGTATTCGGTTCCAGTGCCAATTGCCAAAGTAGATCGGAATAAGTAATCAAACAAATATGGCCACAATCCGCCAGAACACCCGCGTTCACGGTAGCCACCATCTTGTCTACGACCTCTTGCGCGCGCGCCTGACGAGTAAGCAGTGAGCAGTGAGCAGTGAGCAGTAATGAGAGCACGAGCAGCCGGTAGACCGCAGACACCAGGACTTTACGCGGGCCGCTGATTATCACCTTAGACGTTTTGAACAACATCATTTTCTTTTGCACCTACCTCCTGGCTTCTGCCTCTTGCCTGCTGCCCTTTCACTGCTCATCATTTACCGCTCACTGCTCACCGCTCACTGTTTAGAACGTTTGCGTAAACCTGAAGTGTATTTGAGTTCGCTTGAGGCGATAGATTGCCGGCGTCCCATCGAGATCGCCGGTTGGTCCCTGTTGGGGAATCAGAAATCGAGGCGGATTTAGCATGAACCCGTAATCCACCGCCAGCGCGCCTCCGAATGGCGTTTGAATTCTGAAACCCAAACCCAGGGTGTTGTTCCAATGGGCGCGCAAATTTGAGGCATTTATTGCTGCCAACAAATCACCAGGCGGCACTGATGTGTCGTGCTTATGAAACAAATCCCCGATGCGCCGGAAAACATTCCCGCCATCGTAAAAAGGTACCGCTTGCAGCGTTCGTGTTACCGGTACGCGCGCTTCCAAATTCAGAATCGCCAGTGCATTGCCGCCAACCGGAACTGTAAACGGATTCAAAACAACGACCTTCTTGTTTTGATCGAGGAAAGTTCCCTGTGGAATAAGCACCTGCCGTGGCCCTGCTTCCTCAAAGCCGAAACCACGTAGCGTTGTAGAGCCCCCGGCAAAAAATCTTTCACTGATAGGCAGCGTAAGGTCGACTTCATCTATTTGCCCGTTACCATCCCGATCGCGCGGGTTGAAGATATTTGCCAGCCCAAGTGTGGCATTGCCGGCGAACACCGTCCCGCGGAAACGGTTCATTTTGTAATAACGCCGATAGCTGGCCTGCAACCTGCTGAGGGAAATATTTCCTCCCAATTGCCGCAACGCAACGGCGTAATCAACGTTGAAGAAATCACCGCGAGTTGCGTCCAACTGATTGTAGCGGCAAATTTCTCCCGGTGCCCCGGCTTCTGCTTCGTCCTTGGTGCGAATCTGGCCCAACAAACCTCGCTCGCATCTCTCGCGAGTGTCGCGGACGTAAGACGCCCCCAACCGAGACAGGCGAACCGCGCGATCCGGTTGCAGGATAGGCTTGACCACCAGACTCTGAAGATTGAAAAGGCGCACATCTTCGTAACTATAGCGAAGAAAAACAATCGAATGCGTTTTTGGATTGAGAACTCGTTGGGTCTCGATAGCCGCGGTAAAGCGATTGATGGTGGGCTCCTTCACCCTGATACCAAATTCGTCCAGCGGTTTTCCTTTCTCATCCAGCCGCTGGACAATGCCCATGGTTCCACGATCAATAGCGGAACGGAAAAAGCGGGTTACCGTCGAATCGCGTTGGTACTCGAGCGATAAGGCCAGGGGCGCAAACTGTTTTTCGCCATAACGTGCGAACCGTGGATCGAGATACTCAAGTCTTAGGATCTGCTGCAGTCTGCTGGCGCGGAGACGCACAGCGCCCTGCCGCAGCTTATTCATGAAGTTAACGTTGCTAATCTCGAATAGGCCCAGAGCGCCGGTGTCCGTAGAAAACCCACCACCATAGTCCATCACGCGTGGTTTCTTTTCCTCGACGTCAATGATCACATCTCGTCGCTTGAAACCGGAGACAGTTTCTCCAGCCGCATCGGTGCGAATTACCACTTGCCTGAAAGCGTCTGTAAGGTAAAGCTCGCGCTCGCTGTCAGCGATGCGATCCGAACGCAAAACATCGCCTTCGGCAATCGGAATAACGCGCAGGATAGCTTCGCGCTTGGTCCGTTGGGTCTTAGCGTCGCCGATTACACCATTAACAATGATCCGGTTGATATAGACTTTGTCGCCTTCGTTTATGATCGAATAGATGAGCCTGACACGCTCCTCGTCGCCCTCCTTCGGCAGCTCGACGATGGAAAATTCCATCTGCGCGCTGAGGTAACCCTCGCGCGCGTAAAGCGCGAGCATTCGCTCGCCGTCGGCCCTGGCCTGAGAACGCGAGTAGGGTGATCCGACGATGGTTTTCAACTCATCACGCAGCCGTTTGTCGGTATAGATCTTGTTGCCGCGAACTTCCGATCCGGCAATACGCGTCAATGGCCCTTCGTTTACCTGGAAAGTGATAATCAGACCTTCGCCGTTAATTGATACACCCTGAAGCACGTCTACATGCACGCGGCGATAACCAATGTCGCGCATATAGGCTTCGATCGTTCGCCGGTCCTGTTCCAAAAGCGTGAGGCTGGTGTAGCCACGACCGTATCCGATGAGGGGAATTAATCCCAGTGCGCTCGCTTTCTGAGTCCTTAAATCCGCCGCAACGTCAGCGAGGGTTAACTTGTTAGTACCGGTGATCCGAATATCGGTCAGCTTAAAGCGGCGTCCTCGTTCGATGTCGTACCTAATCTCCACCGTGCGGCCACTTAACAATTCGGGATTCAACGTCTCGCAAGTGGCAGCAGTACCATTCACTCCGATGTCGGGCGTGGCCGGCGTCACTGTGCACACAGGCGTTATCTCGGTAAAGAAATATCCCTGCTCCTGGAGCTTATTCCGCAGCCTGCGGGATCCCTCGATGATGGCGGACTGATCGATGTTACCTTCACGCTTGACAGGCAAAAGCTCGCGCGCAGTCTTTTCGGTCATCGGGAAATCCTTGACGACCACATTGACCTTGGGCCCGATAGCTCCGTTTAGCTTTATCGTTATCAGATTTCGGTCCGCATCGCGCTCTACCTTCGGATCTTCAAGCAATGGAGCCAGGTATCCCTGATCAATAATCGCCTGCCGAATACGCTTCAAATCTTCACCAAGCGTCTCGCGCGTGAACAGCGCGCCGGGCTGAAGTTGTAGCGAAGGCCTGACCGCGGCCGGATCAAATCCCGTGATATTGATATTGAAAGAATCAACATGCGTCTGCTCGCCCGGAACAATCCGGTAGATGACAGTGGCTCGTGTTCCACTCGGATCCAGCTGCTCAGACGGCTCAACCACCGCATTGAAGTAGCCGCGATCCCGAAGATAGACCAGCAGTTCGTCTGAGTTGCGAACAATTATCTGCTTGGAGAGCTTCGTACCGGGTTGGGTCAGATTAACGCGAGCGCGTAATTCATCTTCTGAGATCGGCGTGCCTGAGGCTGGAGTCAGGTCAAACTTGACGTCGCCAATTTGTACCTGCCGCTGAATGACAAACCGCAGCCGGACAGGACCACTGGTGCTTGCGCCGTCAAGCACTTCAACGCGCGCGTTTCCTACTCTCTCAGACTCGAACAGTGCCTGTAGAGAGTCGCGAACAGCGACTGCCGAGTATTCGCTGTTAGGAGCAATTTTGATTATTGATAAAAACTCTGCTTCGGCTGCGGGATCAGCTGGGGAACCCTCGAAAACAATCTCGATCGAGCTGATCTGCCGGCCCTCATAATCGTCGATCTTACCATTCGCATTGACCGAGCTGCAGGTAACGAGAAACGCTGCCGTGAGCAATAGTGCCCGGGCCCACACTGTCAGCCAAATTGGCCGGGATTCGCGCCTGACGAAGAGGTACGGCGTTTCTGAATTTTGCCGTATTCCGCTTTGCGCTTCATGTCGCGCGTACTCTTGAATCCGTTTCTCGCCCAGACCCATCGCTCAAAACCGTTTTCTGAACCTGATCTCAAAATTGAAATTGTTGTTGCGCGCAGTCAACCTCCGCGTCGAGGCCTGCTCATACTGCGCAATAAAAAACAGCCGGTCGGAAACTCGATACTCGAGTGCCAATATTTGGTTGGGGTCGGAAGCAACGTTAGTCGAGTAAGTAACAGAAAGGTCTTTGTTAATTCGCTTCCCCACTGTCAATCTGGCCGCCGGGGTAGATCCGCGCCCGCTGATTACCGGATTAATCTCAAAACGGCTCAATCCAAAAAGCTTGCTGGTAGCGCGTTGAGCGGGGGCATTGATGAGCGCATCTGTCAGAAGGCTGGTCGCGGTTCCCAAACCCGATTGAGAAAGTATGGAGGCGCTCGTGTCTCCCGTAGCAAGCTGGCCCGTCGTGATCAAGGAAACCACATCGGCCTGTGGCAACGCCGGTTCAGAGCTGACGATTGCCTGAGGTTGCGAGAGGGGCCCTGAAAGTCCCACGGTCACGCGATACCCGCGAATCTGAGACTCTCCCTGGATATTTATTATTGGATCCGCCTGTCGTTGCGGAGGCAGATCCATCAAAGCGCGGGTTATCTCGTAGCGATCGTTGCGGAAATTGAGAGTTCCGCCCGTCGCGGTAATCCTTCCGGAGATTACCGGATCCTTTACCGGGCCATTGATCTGTAAGGAAACCGAGCCGACCAAATCGGCGAGATTGTTTTTCACTACCAGCGCGTTGCGACCTTCGACTCGCAAGTCGCTGAACAGAGCCGCGCGCGTGAACTCAACCTCGCCTCCCTCCTCGATCGATTCCTGACGCCGGAAATTAATCAGGTCGGCGAGTTCGATGTCCTCGGTGTACTCCGTCCGGCGAACGTTAACAACACCACCGATCAACTGTTCCCGCGCCGATCCTTTGATTTCCAGATCAAGATTCGCTGTAGTGCGAAAGTTTTCCGGAAAAGGCACTGTTACATCTTCGCCATGAATATTGAACAGGAACCGGGAAAGTGTGAAACCCTCCAGCAGGGCGCCGCCCGTAGCAGAGACGCGGCCGCCACCCATGGTGCCCGTCAAGGAATCAATTTGGGCTTGATTGGTCGTAAACCTCACCAGCGACTTCAAATTAGAGATTGTCCAACGTTCATTACCGAGCAGCATGGAGACTGAACCACCGGCGACGGAGGCCGTGCCGTTAAGCCGCGGTTGTTCGTAGTTGCCTGTGACACGAACGGCAACTTCCGCCGTGCCGGACAAAAACATGTCGGGAGATAACCCATTCAAGACACGCAGGTTGAGTTGGCCGTCGGCGGTAAGACTTTCACGGCCCCCCGGGCCCAGGGCAAGTGTCCCACCCAGAGTGATGTTTGTGCCCGGACCGGTGAATTGAGTTTTTTCAAAAGTTAGCTCGCGAGCCGAGAAGCGGACAATCAAAGGTGAAGTGGCATCGAGTTGCACGTCTTCCACTCTAAAACTAAGGTTTGTAAAATTTGCCGTTCCCTCCAAACCTGCTGCGGAAAAATATCCGTCCTCGTCCAGGAGATTACCGCTGAGCTTTAGGACGCCGGTTGCCAGGCCCGAAATCTTCACTGTCGTCTGCGGTAAAATCATCCTCAATAAATCTGTGAGGTCAGCATTAGCCACGGTAGTCTCGACGTTGGCAGCTAATTTTTCACTACCAAGATTTACTTGCGCCGCGATTACTTGCGATGGACCAAACAGTCCCGTGGTAAGCGTAATCGTTAGTTGTTTGTTTTCAGTTCTTCCCGCCAGGGCAAGCGTGCCGGCCGACCGGCCGTTTATCGTTACGTTTCTTCCCTCCCCGTCAAATGTGATCTGATAGGCGGAGAAATCCTTCGCCGACAAGTTTCCGAAGACATGGGCGTTAAAGTCGGCAGTGCCGGTGACCGAGGAAATTCCCGGCTGATTAGTCAGCGCAAATAGTCGACTTAGTTGCACACCTTCAGCCCGCCCCTGAAGATCGAATTCTTTGCTGGCAGTATCATAAGTGCCGCTGGCAACCACGTGGCCGGCAGTTAGACGCGCGTCGATGGTTTCAATACTCACCTTCGAACCACTAAAGGTTGCGCGCGCGATCAGGCCCTCCAGCGGTTCACCCCCTAAACGCCCGGGGCCGAAACGCAAATCGGCGCTGCCACTCATGGCGCCTGGTATACCGATTATTTTTATCTGACCAGAGGCGTCAGCTTGCGTATCGCCAAACTGAGCGCGCGTTGATTTGCTAAGGGGCAGGGCGGCAATCAAGTTGCCGGCATTTACACGGTCAAGTGTTGCTTCAAGTGTGATGTTGTTCTCGCCGGTGCGAGGGGCATCGAGCGTAAACTG
>JALYTI010000663.1 GCA_030854375.1 Acidobacteriota bacterium
TTGGTGTCTGTGATCCAACGCACAGAGCAAGCTTTGTGCGCACAAAATTCACGCTCAATTCCTTCCAACGTTTGGCCGAACCCTGGAACCTCCAACGATGGAGAATATCAAACAGAACTTTTCTTTACCTTCCTCTACAACGCGCTCGGAGTCCCAATCGCCGCCGGCGTTCTCTAATCTTTTTTCGGAGTCGTGTTGAGTCCCTTGATTGCGGCGGCCGCAATGAGTTTCAGTTCTCGGGCCGGTTGCTACCGCTGGCGGTTTTGATGTCGAGTGCGCTAACCGGGGGTTTAGTATCGGCGCTGCGTGCTACCGCTATGGTGCGCAGGCGGTGTAGTATCGCAGTTGCAACGAACGGCAAAAGTCTTGAGCGAGCGTTACGAGCTTCTTTTTACCTTTCCCCTTTGCCTTTCTAAATTCCAATCCATTGAGGAGAGTGACAATGAAGTTTTCGATGCGACAAGTGGTGATTTGCGCGGTCAGCGCGGTGTTATGGGTGGCGCTTTCTGCGAACCTGGTATCGGCTAAGAAGAAGACCAGACTGCAGGATGCCGAGCGTCATTCCGGCGCGGCGGCGAAGGTGTTTACGGAAATCATGAATGTGCGAGACAACGCTATCCCCAAGGACTTGCTGGACAAAGCCGAGGCAATCGCAGTTTTCCCTGGCGTAGTCAAAGCTGCTTTCATCGTGGGTGGGAACGGCGGCCAAGGTGTAATCAGCAGGCGAACGCGAAACGGCTGGTCGGCGCCGGGGTTTTTCAACATTGGTGGCGGCAGTTTTGGAGCTCAGATAGGCGCTCAGAAGACGGATATTGTCCTGTTAATAATGAACGATGAAGGTGTGAAGGGTTTGCTGGAGGACAAGTTTGAGATGGGCGGAGAGGCGAGCGTGGCGGCTGGTCCAGTCGGGCGCCAGGCTGCTGCCTCAACTAATACAACGCTGGATGCCGGGATCCTTTCATATTCTCGCAGTAAGGGTGCTTTCATCGGCGTCGCGTTGAAGGGCGCAGTAATTAGTCCGGACAACGATCTTAATCAGGCGGTGTATGGCGTGAAAGCAACTGAGTTACTGACTGGCAAACCCAGGACGTTGACTCAGATGCCGGCCGGGGTTCGCATCTTCCCACGAACACTTGCGCGCTACTCGCATCGCTGAGCTTGATCCTGGTGGTAATAAATTCTGTGGCGTGCAACAAACATCTTGACGCCTTTGTGAGCGCGCCATAGAATGCCTCCGCATCTCGGTTCATCTCGCTCTCTTCTCTATTGCGCTTTCGGGAATTGGCTGGAATCTATGCTTCCTCGTACTCAGCGACAGAAAGAAATTCTCGATTACATCACGCGCTTTTCTCAGCTACATGGTCACGAACCATCTTACGCGCAGATAGCCAGACATATTGGAGTCAAATCAAGGGCAACTGTCGCCAAGCATATTGCGGCGCTTGAACGCCGAGGTTTGCTTGTCCGAACGCACGATGACGGTTCGTTTGCACTTAATGTGAAGTTCGACGATCCGGATTCGCTCTGCGAGATAAGACTACTGGGGAGGATTGCCGCAGGATCTCCGCTGGACGTAGTTGAGTGTGATGAGACGATTCCTGTGCCGCGCTTCATGCTTGGTCGTGTTCGGCCAGAACGAGTTTACGCCTTGCGTGTGAAAGGCGACTCAATGATAGACGAGCACATTTGTGACGGCGATATTGCCTTGATAGAGAATCGCACAGATGCGCGCGATGGAGAGATTGTCGTGGCTCTACTTGTCGAAGAGAATCAGGCGACACTGAAAAGACTCTATCGTCGCGGTCTTAACGTCGAGCTTCAACCGGCGAATTCCCAGCTTCAACCGCTAACCCTTCCCGGCAACCAGGTAGCCGTGCAGGGAATTTTCCGTGGACTCCTCAGACCTACCATTTAAGTCTGCACACTGCTAAGTTCTTTATTCCGAACGTTTAGTTTCTACCCCACAATCACTTCACAAGGTCATAACTGCCTTGCCCTAGAGGCTCAGGAGCAGCATCGACTACGCGAAACCGCGAAGCGGCATCGTCGCAGAACGTTGCAGCCAGTTGTCTTTTGGATAGCGGCACCGAGCGCTGATTACGTGAAGTGTATACGCGTGTCGCGACTTTGAAGAGCGGTTTGCCCGGCTTGTGTGCGGCAGAAGCCCATCGAGAAGAATCATAGTTCCTTTTTCTACTTCGA
>JALYTI010000142.1 GCA_030854375.1 Acidobacteriota bacterium
CTGCAGGCAAACTTAAGTTTGAGCAAGAGTCGGCGATGAACTTCATTCAGACGGTAGTTCGTGCCCGGAAGGATCAGGTGCTGTTCGCTACTTTTGACCACGACATAAATCTCCGCCAGGACTTTACTAACAAGCTCGATCTTTTGGATCGCGCAGTGTTTAGCGTGAAGCAAACAGGAACTCAAACAGCGCTCTTTGACGCCGTCTGGCAATTCTGCGACGAGAAGTTGCGTACTGTGGCCGGCCGGCGGGTTCTCGTTGTCATCAGCGACGGCGAAGATACATATAGTCGCGCCGACATTCGCGATGCCATCGATATTGCTCAGCGGACCGAAACCACAATTTTCGCAATCTCTACCAAGGCGGGATTTCTTTCAACCGTTCCTGGAGTTGAAGCCGGTGAAGTGAAGGACAAGAAGGATCGCGCGTTATCCACGCTGGCTGAGGAGACGGGCGGCGTGGCGTTTTTTACCGGTGACATGATTTCCCTCGAGCGTTCATTCACCAGGATCTCCAAAGAACTTCGCGCGCAATACCTCGTTACTTACAAACCTATAAACGATCGCTACGATGGGAGCTTTCGTAAAATTCAAGTCCGGCTCGCTGATGGCCGGGGAGATCTCAAGGTGCGAACAAAACACGGGTATAAGGCGATTGCAGATAGCGTTAGACCATAGAGTTTGAAGATGTCGAATAAAGCATTGAGAAATTTGGTGTGGGCACTCGGTCTGACAGTCTTGCTGATCGGTGGTTCCGCGGTTTGGACTCAGATGTTGGCGCAGACGCCACCGAAGCCTGAAGAAAAATCCAGACCTAGACGGGCCGACAATTCAGAATTGCCTTTGCCGTCTCAAAGCCCAACCGTTGTTCCGAAAGAAGAAGTTCCACAGGAGTCCGACGAAATTGTTCGGGTTGAGACGAACCTCACCAGCATCTTCTTTACAGCAGCCGACAACAACAAGCGCTTTATCAGCAACCTTAGGAAAGAAGATATTCGAGTGCTTGAGGACGGTCAGCCTCAGGAGATCTTTAGCTTTCAACAGAATATCGATCTACCGCTTTCAATCGCGATCCTGATCGACACCAGTCGTTCAGAGGAACGCACCCTGCCCGACGAGAAGGCGGCGGCGCGGTCTTTTGTTGAAGCAGTCATGCGTCCCGAAAAGGACGAAGCGGCTGTAGTCTCGTTTACTGGCGACGTCACTTTGGAGCAAGGCTTTACAGGAAACCTTGACCGTCTCCGCCGGGCGATTGATCGCGTGGAGTTTGTGCCGCCCTCCGGTTACATCGGCGGCGGTGTTGTCGTCGGTGGAACCCCACCTATATCGGGTACGAACCAAATCCTCGCTGGAGCCACCGCAATCTGGGATGCGGTTTGGGCGACTGCGAATGAAATCCTTTCAGATTCTACTGATAAGACGCGCCGCACTATCATCCTGCTTACTGATGGGGAGGACACCATAAGCCAGGTGAAGATGCACGAGGCGATTGAACGCGCCCAAAAGGCTGATGCACTAATTTATGCGATTGGAATCGGGGACAGCTATCAAGGCGGTGTGGATATGGGCTCACTAAAGAAAATTGCCGAGCAAACAGGTGGTAGAGCCTATTTTCCGCGCAGCGAAAGTGAGTTAAGAAGCGCCTTTGCTCAGATTCAGCGCGATCTGCGTGAACAGTATCTGGTGGCTTATTCTCCCGCAAACAAGGCCCGGGATGGTTCATACCGTCGAATTCACATCGAGGTAATTGATCCCGAGCTGCGGAAGCAGAACTTAAAACTTAATTACCGCCCAGGCTATTTTGCCAAAACTCAAGAACGCGAAGCACCCGCGACCCGGCGAGCCCTACCCTAATACCTCAAAAAAGCTACGATATCTGCCGATAAATCAAGGGGTTCCGTGGGTTTATCGATGACAAACATCGGCCGGCTTTGTTATACTGCCGCAGCGGCTGCTGGAAATCACCCGCCTAAACCAGCTTCGTAATAGTTCCTTAAGGGTTCATCTCAGAGTCCCGGTTTTCTCTTTTTTTTCACTCGACTCGCATGCCCGCCCCCAAGGGTAGTCCTCAACTCCGATGCAATGACTAAGGCTCCCTCCGAAAAGTGCCGAATTCTGATCGTTGACGATGATCAGAAGATCTGCGGTCTGTTGATCGACTTGCTCAAGGCTGAGAGCTACGAAGTCGTGTCTGTGGGCGACGGCGTCAGCGCGCTCGAGATCCTGAGTTCGTTTGAACCGGACGTAGTTATAAGCGATGTGGTAATGCCCGTCATCAACGGCATCGAACTCTGTCGCCGCATCAAGACCAATCCCAAAACTGCCAATATTCCGGTGATGCTGATTAGCGGCCTTCGTAATGCTCTGGAGGATAGTATCGAAGGGTTGACCGCCGGGGCTGATGACTACCTGGACATTCCGTTTCGCAGCGAGGAACTACTAGTTAAGGTTGCCAGACTCGCTGAGCGTTGTCGTATCGAGAAGCACTATAGAGAACTCGTTGAGCAGGCCGCCGACATTATCTACACGCGTAACCGGGAAGGGTTTATCACCAGCATCAATGCTGCCGGCGCCCGTTTCTTCGGAAAATCGCCCGACCAGATTGTTGGTCGCCACCTCAGCAAGTTAATCGGAAGTGAGGCTGCCACACGGGACATAGAACAAACCAGGATAGCTCAACACGATACACCCCTTCGCTCTACCTACTATCTGAAGGACGCCGATAACAGGCAGCGGTACCTTGAGGGCGTGATTACAGTCGAGCGTGACCGCAAAGGGAAGCCCACCGTAATTCGAGGCGGCGTTCGCGACATTACCGAGCAGAAACTCGCAGAGGAGGCATTGAGAGAGAGCGAGGAGCGCTACCGTCGACTAGTAGAGCTCTCCCCCGAAGCAATCATAGTTCACGCTGAAGGCAAATTCGTTTACGTAAATCCCGCCGCTCAAAATCTGTGGGGCGCGTCTCGCGCTGAGGAGCTGATTGGCCAGCCAATATTAGAAAGGATTCATCCCGACTATCGCGACCTGGTTGGCTATCGGATTGGCAACGTCGAAGAAATAGGATCACCCACGCCGCTGAGTGAACAGAAACACATCAAGCTTAATGGTGAAGTGATTGACGTGGAAGTCGCCGGAATGCCCTTTGTCTTTCGGGGCCAACCCGCAGTCCAGGCTGTAATCCGTGACGTTACCGATCGGCGCCGGGGGCGCGAGGAACTTCGCCAGACAGAGGCGCGGCTGCGTACGGTCGTTAGTAGCGCTTCGATCGTTCTTTTTGCAATGGATCAAAACGGCGTCTTCACCTTGTCGGAAGGAGAAGGATTAAAGGCCCTGGGATGGAAGCCCGGCGAGATGGTCGGACAGTCAGCGTTCGAGATCTATAAAGAGAATCCCGAGGTGCTTGAGAACATACGGCGGGCACTTGGTGGTGAAGCATTTTCGAGAGCCGTCGACCTCGGAGACTTGTCGTTCGAAGCGCGCTATTCGCCGCTCACAGACGAGCGTGGAAAAGTTGTTGGTGTAATAGGCGTTGCCACAGACATAACGGAGAACCGAAAAGCTCAAAGAGCACTACAGGAAAACGAGCGTCGCTATCGTGAACTCTTCGAGAATGCCAACGATATCATCTATACGCATGACATACAGGGAAACTTCACGTCGCTTAATCGGAGCGGAGAGAAGATTACGGGTTACAGCAGGGAAGAAGCCACCTGCATGAATATAGTTGACGTTTTAGCGCCGGAATATGTGGCTATTGCTCAGCAGATGCTAACGCAAAAGACGGATAACAAAGGCCCGACGGTTTACGAACTGGAAATTATTACGAAACCAGGTCGCCGTGTTCGGCTGGAAGTAAGCACGAGACTCATTTATCAGGACGCGACCCCAATTGGAGTTCAAGGTATTGCTCGCGATCTCACGGATCGTAAGCGCTCAGAAGAAGCACTCGCGCAGCAGTCGCAACGCGAGGCCATGACGCATCGCATCTCGCAGGCGATCCGTTGTTCGCTGGACAGCTCGGAAATTTTCCGTGCTGCTGTTCATGAACTCGGATCCTATTTGAATGCAGATCGATGCTCTCTATTCATACAAGACGAAAAGCGAATCCGATTAGTGAACGTGGCGGAGTATCACGCTGAGGGCATCCTTCCGGCCGGTGACAACTTTGAGCTTGAAGATGTGAAAGTATTGATCGAGCCACTTGATAAAAACGGAGTGCTTTGCTTCGACGACGCCGCCAATGATGGGCGGATAGAAGATGTATACAAGCGCATTCTGTCCCAGGCAGACGTGCGCTCAATCATGTATGTGGCAATTAGAGTGGGTGATGAAGCCATCGCGGCTTTTGCTCTCTCGAACACGCGTCATCTCCGCCATTGGACTGAGTCAGATATAGCACTTGCGAAAGCTGTGGCTGATCAGACTGGAATAGCTATCCGGCAGGCCGAGCTTTATCAAAGAGCAGAAGCTACCTCGAAGAGAGAATTGCTCGTCAACCGCGTGACCACGGCCATTCGCGCTTCTCTCAGCTTGCCGGAAGTTTTGAGTACCACGACGCGGGAACTGGGACTCGCACTCGGTGCTTCGCGCGTTCACATGCATCTGTTCGACCGCGAGAACCCCATTTCGCAGGTCCAACACGAATATGTAGCGCCCGGCTGTAATAGCATCAGCTCTCTTCGCGTTAGTTACGAGGACCCGATTGGTCGGTATTTACTCCGGACGTCGGAACCTCTGGTCATCGACGACTCTTTGAACCATCACCAGGGACCGGCAGAGTTCAGCGCGGCCATCAGGAAACAAGCCCAAACAGCGAGCGTTCGTTCCCAGATCAATTACCCGCTGGTCGTCAAAGGGCTTTTCCGCGGAGTCTTGTGCATTCATCAAACCGATCACCTACGTCGGTGGAGTGAGGACGAGTTATCACTGGTGCACTCCGTCGCCGAGCGACTAGCCGTCGGAATGTCGCAGGCCGAACTTTTCGAGATGGTAATGAAGGCCAAATCGGAATGGGAGACAACCTTCGATGCCATGTCTGACGGCATATTTATTTTTGATCGAGAGGGTCTGCTGAAAAGAGTTAACGGCGCCGGCGCGGCGATGGAAGCATCACACCCCCGCGCTCTGCTGGGCCGCAAGTGCTGCGATATTTTGCAGACGACCTCTGAAGATTCGGTCTGCCTCGTGGAAAAAGCGCTCGCGGAAGGTCGTAGTGTCACTGTCGAGGTTACGCCTGACCGCCTCAACCGTCCGATCTTAGTTTCCATCGAACCGGTTTTGGACAAGTCCGGTTCAGTAACCGCAGCGGTTTGCACCGCTCGAGACCTTTCGGAATTACGAAAAGTGCAGGCTGTCGCGCGTGAGCATCAGTCCCTCCTTACAAACATACTCGAGAGTGCGCGTGAATCAATCTATGCAGTGGACATGCAGGGCCGGTTCAAATGGTGCAACAGCGCTACGCTTCTCGCATGGGGATTCACGCGGGAAGAGTTTATTGGTCGCGATCTTCTTGACGTGGTGTATGAAGCGGATCGTGAGACCGCCAACGAGAAATTACAGGCGGCCCTGCGCGGACAGCCACAAACTTACGAGATGCGTTATTTTGCCGCCGACGGGAGGCTGCGCTACGCGCGAGTTGATAATTCACCGCTCGTCGTTGAGGGCAGGACGACGGGCGTCCTCGGTATTGCGCGCGATGTCACTGAACAAAAGCAAGAGCGCGAGCGTGCTGCTCGAGCTGATAAGCTGCGCGCCCTCGGCCAACTTGCTTCGGGTGTGGCGCATGACTTTAACAACTCCCTGGCCGCAATTTTGGGCCGCGCCCAGCTCCTGCGCCGCCAAACGCAGGACGAAGCGCTGGTGCGGAACCTTGAGATTCTTCAAACGGCTGCGGAAGATGCAGCAGCTACAGTCCGTCGTATTCAAACATTTGCTCGCAAATCCCCTATTAAGGAATTTGAGCTGCTGGATGTTTCAAGCTTGCTAAACGATGCGATTGAAATCACTCGGACGCGCTGGCAAAACGAAGCACGACTGCGTGGTCTTGACTATGAAGTGCTGCTCGAAGCGGAAAGCGGACAGCACACCTTCGGCAGCGCGTCCGAACTGCGTGAAGTCTTTGTCAATTTGATTGTCAATGCGGTGGACGCAATGCCCACGGGCGGCAAGTTATCTGTGGGGTGCGTGCGCGACGGCGCGCGGCTGCGCCTGCAATTTGCTGACACAGGCACCGGGATGCCCGAGGACGTGCGGCAAAAAATCTTCGATCCATTCTTTACTACCAAGGGCGCACAAGGTACCGGCCT
>JALYTI010000143.1 GCA_030854375.1 Acidobacteriota bacterium
CTCATTAACACCGTGGCTTCAGCCCAGTGTATTTAGCATCCCTCATGATCGAATTAACCGTTGCTAATCAATTCCTAACACCGGGCTGAAGCCACGGTGTTAATGAGAGGGCTCGAAACCAAACTGCACCAGTACCCGACTTTAACTTTTTCTTTTAACTACTTTAACAGGTCTAAGATGGTAAGCAACTGAACAAGTTTTTCAGGTGCGATATGGCAGCGCATGAGGTCAGCTTGCGGAGTCTAACGCTGGGTCTCTATAATCGAAACTCGTCTGGCGCATTGGTGTAGTTGGTTAACACGCTGCCCTCTCAAGGCAGAGATCACGGGTTCGAGTCCCGTATGCGCTACCAATCACAAACGGCCGCCTTCATCAAAGATGGCGACCGTTTTTGTTTTGGTAATGCGACTAGTCGCCGCGCCGTTTCCGTTAACTACTGAACGGCAGCTTAATCGCGAGTAACTTCAGAGCGTCACTTTACCGTAGCTTTAGAACATCATCTTTATCGCACCGTGACTTTAGAACAGCAGCTTTACCGCGAGTTGTACGTTGCGCGGTCCGCCGCCTCCCAGGAATGGATTGCCCAGGCCAACATCCGGCGTCACGGTGATTGGCAGGAAACCTATGCCGTGACCGTCGGCGGTAAGACCATTAAGTGCAGCATCCGCAATGAAACTCGGTAACAAGGGCGACGAAAAATTTGGATGATTGAATACGTTGAAAACTTCGGCCCGCAACTGGATCTTTACCTGCTCGGTTATTGTAGTTGTCTTGAACAACGACAAATCAAAGTTGCGATATCCCGGTCCAGGCAGTGAGTTGCGACCGAGACTGCCAAAGTGGAATGAGCCCGGAATACATTCGCCGCTCTCATCGTCGAGCGTGCAAGGTACTTTGAACGCGGCGAGATTAATGAACCGCTCGGGCCCGCCAGTTCCAGCAAATGGATCGCCTACGAGATCAGGACGCCCAAAAAATTCGCCCGTGCCGTTGAAATCTCCTGTGAAGTTGTAGTTCAGGTGAAACGGATTGCCACTTCGTAAAGTGACGACGCCATTCAATTGCCAACCCTTTCCTAATCGCGGATGTGCTTCGGTAAAGTTCGGGATGTCGTAGCTAAAGCTCGCGACGAAACGGTGGCGACTATCAAAGTTGGAATTGGCGCGCTCCAGGTCGGGGCGGAAGCTGTTGTCGGGTTGCGTGGCGTTGGCTACATAGTCCTGGCCGTCGGACGCGTTATCAATGGAGTGTGACCACGTATAGTTGACCATGGAGGTCCAACCATTCCGATTGCGCAGTTTGAAGCTCGTTTGCAGTGCGTTGTAACTGGAATTCGCCGACGTTTCGAGATTGTTAACGTAGAAAAATGTCCCACCCGAAGGTGCAAATGGTCCATTGTCAAAGGGCCTTGCGGTTGATACGCGGGGAACCGGCGGTTGATTAATGTCGCGATAGCGGAAAAGCTTCGTTCCGTGCGAACCGACATAGCCCACTTCAAAAATCCCGTTCCTAAACAGTTCGCGCTGAATGTTTAAGTTGTAGTTTTGCACGTAAGGTGTGCGAAGATTGCGATCAACGGCGAAAACATCCGAATCCAGAAAGTCAGTGAAGATGGGGACACCTGATTCGATCTGCGGCACCGTGGCGAAGGAAAACAGAATTGCAGATGGACCGATCGGATTGTAGGCCGGGCCGGGATTGAATGTATTGAAGGGCAACTGGCCCACAAAGAAATCTTGCGAGAAAGCATCATAGAAAAAGCCCCAGCCTGCCCGCACAACCGTCTTGCCTTTACCATTCACATCCCAGGCCACGCCGACGCGAGGCGAGAAGTTGTTCAAGTCGCTATTGTAGAGTTTGCCCAGACCATTGGTGCCAACCTGAACTAGTCCAAGAGTGCGATCGAAATTACTAAAACGCTTGCGTTCTTCGTCGATGACTCCGAAATAATCGTAGCGAAGGCCCAGGTTCAACGTAACTCGCGGGCGCCAACGAAAACTGTCCTGGATAAACGCGCCGTGCGAGTTTTGGAACGTACCGCGGCGCGAATCACCGCGCGCCGAGCGCCCACCGGACAACGTGCCGGACAGGAAGTCTTCAAGTGAATCAAAATTCAGGCGGCCACGGTATCCGGCGTCAAAGAAGGCGTTGACGAACGTGCGCCGAAACTCGTAACCAAATTTCACGTCATGGCGGGCCGCCTTCCAGGAGAAGTTATCGATTGCCTGCCAGTTAGTGTCAACACGCGCTCGGGGAACGGAAAGCGTGGAGCCGATCGAGGCAAAACCGCTGACGTTGATAAAGGGCAACCCAAAATCCTGCGGTCCAACAACGCCGTTATTCAAGCCTATAGAACGCGGATCGAAATTGCTGTCCCTGGGGGAAGAAGCCTTCTTTAAAACGGTTATACCCAAATCTGGCTTCATTGACCTTGGTTGGCGAAACGATTTTCAAATAAGAAAGCGCAATCAGATTTACACGGGTCGGCGTGACGGTGTTGTACCCCGGCAGCACATTGCCTCCCAGTATCGCCAGGGGAAAAGACTGATGGCTGTTTCCGTAGAAGTAGCGTCCGGTGAACTGGTTGTCCTTATCGAACTGGTGATCGATCTTTCCGATCAGACTGTCAACGTCGTTGGAGGCGCTGGTGGTAACGAAAAGATTTGGCGCCCCGCTGCTCTCAAACAAAGGTAGCGGGCGATTAGGAACAGGCCACGGGTTGCGTGCCAGTAATCTGACGATAACCGGGTTCGTGGCCCCGCCCAGGGCAGCAATTTCGCGGGGGTCGGGCACACGCGCTGTCGAGTTAAGGCCAACGCGCTCGCGCTGACCTTCATAAGCGAAATAGAAGAACGTGCGATTGCGAACGATAGGCCCGCCAAGTGAACCACCAAATTGATTATTTCGAAATACTGTTTGAGCGTCCGGTTTGGGATTGAAGAAGTTTCGCGCGTCGAGTTTGTTATTGCGAAGAAACTCGAAAAGCGATCCGTGAAAATCGTTTGTACCCGACTTGGTAACGATGTTGATGACAGCTCCGGAGTTTCGGCCATATTCGGCTTCAAAGTTCGACAGGATCGCGGCTTCGGATATAGCTTCAAGGGGCAGAATAGTCGCGGGCGTACCGAAAACGCCGGCTTCGTTGATGGCCGGAAGATTACGGTAGCCATCATTCATGTCTGTGCCGTCGAGTAGGAAATTGTTCGCGCGTCCGCGATTACCGTTCGCGCTAAACAGACCAAAGGATCCGGGCGAATCATTACCACCGGCTGGATCGCCGGTCGCGCCGGGCACCATCACCAGAAATTTTGTGAAGTCGCGACCGTTAACCGGCAGGTCCGCGACGGCTTTCGTGTTGATAGTTCCGCCAAGAGTGTTGGTTGTAGTCTCGACCTGAGCCGCAGGTGCAATGATTACCTGGTCTGAAGTTCCCGCCACAGACAGACTGGTATCTACGCGTCTCTCACCCGCCACCTCCACGATTACTTCGTTGACCCTCAGAGTTTGAAAGCCGCTCTTTTGCACAATCACTTGATAAGTGCCGATGGGCAGTTCGGCAATTGTGTAATTACCAAACTCATCGCTGACGGTGGCGCGCTCGATGCCTGTTCCGACATTCTTCGCAGTCACGGTGGCTTCCGGAACAACCGCTCCATTAGGATCAGTTACTGTCCCGAGTATGGTTCCGCGGAAAGTTTGAGCAGGCGACGAGCAGGCGAGAGCGAGTAAAAGAACAACTGCACGCGCGTAGGTGAAAACTCTTCGCTTCCTCAAGTGATAAGTCGCGGTGAGAAAGTTGAAGACCAGGGATTGCTCCGAGGTTGATCTGATTGGCGAGATTGAAATAGTTGGCACGGGACAATTACCTCCTCCACTATCGTAGAAGAATCAGGAAAAACAAATAGCAATTGTGGAATTGCCAGGGGGATCATTGCAGGTGCTTGGATTATATCCCGCTTGGTGCACCCGTCAATGAGCAAAGCCCAACGTTCTTAGGCGGTCCGCACTATGCCCACGCTGGACGTCACAACTCCTTTTGATTACCTTTTACTCTCCGAAACTAAATAGAGTCGCTTCGCCGGGCGAAAGGACATCATGAAAACGTCGCTAACTGACGAGTCGGTCGGGGACCTCTCTGCCAAACTCCATCAGGCAAATAATGACTTCGCCGTTAAGTATCCCGGCGAAACCGGGAAGCGCCAGCCGGTTCATACAGTGTATGGCGGTGCACACCTTTTCAAATCTGATTCGGCTGCACGATTGGGAACTCTGGCGCGACGTTCTCTGGACCAGTTTGCTCCGGATTTTCTGAGCTTCGCCAAAGCTATTGGCCTGGCCGGCGCCGACCAATTGCCCGACTCGCTCGAACAGGATGACGGGCTAGCCGCACAGCTGGAAACCGATCGGGAACGGGTGCGTCAGGAAAACAAAGCTGCCTGGCTCGCTCATGCGATCTACAATCGCGTCAACGAAAAGCTTCGTCGCGAGCCCGTGGAGGATTTTCGCATCGACTTTGAAGACGGCTACGGCAATCGACCCGATGAAGAGGAAGATGGACACGCCGCTTCGGCTGCAATTGAAGTGGCCCAGGGAATTGAAAGGGAAACGTTGCCTCCGTTTATTGGAATCCGTATCAAGCCTTTCACCGAAGAGCTACGCGAGCGCAGTATGCGAACGCTCGATATCTTTGTTTCGACTCTGGTAGATAAGTCCGGTGGCCGGCTGCCCGGTAACTTCGTTGTCACGCAACCGAAGATCACGATTCCGGAGCAGGTGGGCGCGCTCGCTGACATATTTGAGTTACTGGAAAAGAAGACGGGACTGCCGGCGGGTTCACTGAAACTCGAGATGATGATCGAAACCACGCAGTCGATCATCAACGACTCCGGTGAAATCAACCTTCCGCTGTTACTGGCTGCCGCTCGCGGTCGTTGCGTTGCCGCGCATTTCGGTACCTATGATTACACCGCGAGTTGCAGCATCACGGCTGCACATCAACACATGATGCATCCTGCATGCGACTTTGCTAAGCACATGATGCAAGTTTCCTTTGCCGGCACCGGCATCTGGCTTTCGGACGGCGCCACGAACATCATGCCGGTTGCGCCACATCGCTTTGATGGAGCCGGCGCTCCGCTGACTGCGGAACAAATAGAAGAAAACCGCGCCGTGGTCCATCGCGCATGGAAACTACATTACGATCATATTCAGCATTCGCTGGTAAACGCCTTTTACCAGGGATGGGACCTGCACCCGGCTCAACTGCCAACGCGCTACGCTGCAATCTATGCATTCTTTTTGCAGAGCCTTGACGCCGCCTCAGAGCGATTGAAGAATTTTGTGGAGAAAGCTGCCAAGGCAACCCTGGTTGGAGATGTGTTTGACGACGCCGCGACCGGTCAGGGACTACTCAACTACTTTCTGCGCGCAACTAATTGCGGGGCTCTGACAGAAGAGGAGGCGGTTGACTTGTCAGGGCTTACGCTCGCGGAATTGCGTTCCGGGTCGTTTGTAAAGATCTTGAAAAATCGGCAGCATTTGTAAATTAGATTAATATTTGGTTTCCTTTGCGGCCCTTTGCGAAACCTTTGCGTGCTTTGCGGTTTCGTCGCCTTTACCGTGAAATACTAACCGCAAAGGGCGCCAAGGAATCGCAAAGTCACGCAAAGAAAAACATCTAACACTCCGAATTGCCGAATTGTACTTGGAGGTTCCGAATGAGAATCATTGTCTCTGTGCTGCTTTTGGTGACATTGTTGTTGGCAAATATTTCTGGAATGCAAAAACGTGGGAGCAAGAGGGTTGCCGGTGATCCGGACCTGGCGCGGAAGATTCGCCGCTTTGCTCCTACGGTATTAACCGATAACACTTCTCGCCTATCAGCCAACGACCTCAAGGCACTCGGCAAAATCATCGAAGCTGCCAAGTTGTTGGATCCGTTGTTTCTGCAGCAGGTTTGGAGCGGCAACGACGAGCTCTACGAAAGATTGAAAGCGGACCAAACGGTCGTTGGAAAACAGCGTCTGCATTATTTCCTGATCAATGATGGACCGTGGTCCCGTCTGGACAACAATGAACCGTTCATAGAAGGCGTCCCTCACGAGAAACCTCCCCAGGCGAATTTCTATCCCGACGACATTACGAAGGATGAATTTAATTCATGGTTAAATGGCTTGTCTGATCCGGAGAAAGAGAAAGCCACCGGCTACTTCTACACGATTCGCCGCGACGCCGACAACAAGTTGATGACGGTGCCTTACAGCCACGAGTATCGCGTGTTCCTCGAACCTGCCGCTGACT
>JALYTI010000664.1 GCA_030854375.1 Acidobacteriota bacterium
GGTCGCTGCTCTCGCGTGTTATAATTCCAAACTGAATCAGCTTCCGCCTTTACCAATGGACGAACCTGCCAGTAATCTCACCGATATTCTTCAGCAGAAAGCTTTACCATTCGCGCTGCTTTTATGATGGGATTCCTCAAATTGTCTGCGATTCTGCTTCTCGTTGCGACGAACGGGTTTTTCGTTGCGTCCGAGTTCGCTTTGGTTTCAGTGCGGAGGGCGCGGCTCGAAGCTCGGGTTGCTGCCGGAAGCAGAAACGCTCGCGCCGCGCTTCGTTTGCTTAACAACCCAACCATCTTCATCTCAGCTGTTCAATTTGGCATTACCCTGGCGTCATTGGCTTTGGGATGGATTGGAGAGCCAACCATAGCTTCGATGCTTGACCCAATCGCAAAAAGCATCGCTTCGGAAGGACGGGCCGGCTACGTGGCCCATGTGATGGCGATTGTGATCGCCTTCTCGGCAATCACATTCCTGCATATCGTCCTGGGTGAGTTAATGCCCAAAATGATTGCGCTCGAACGCGCCGAGAGAATCGCGCTCTTCTGCGCACGCCCGCTTGAGATCTTTGCGAAAACTTTTAGCGCACCCTTGTGGGTATTCAATTCGGTTGGTGCAGCGCTGGGCCGTCTTATCGGCCTCCAGTCGACCCTCGATCACGCGTCGGTTTACACAGAAACAGAGCTTCGCCAACTGATCGATGTGGCGCGCGAGAGCGGTTACTTACGCGCTGAAGAGAGACGGTTGATTCATCGTGTGTTTGAGTTTTCCGATACTCTGGTGCGCGAGGCTATGGTTCCCCGCACCGAGATGGCGGCGATATCGAGTGACTGCTCGCTGGAACAGATTACGAAGGCATTCGATCAGTTTCGCTATTCGCGGTTACCTGTATACCGCGAGTCGTTTGATGACGTCATAGGCTTCATACATAGTAAAGACATCATGCCCTACCTTTTATACCCCGAGAA
This sequence comes from Acidobacteriota bacterium, assembly GCA_030854375.1. GTDB lineage: Bacteria > Acidobacteriota > Blastocatellia > Pyrinomonadales > Pyrinomonadaceae > PSRF01. Next base: position 969 of record JALYTI010000664.1, read on the forward strand.
GTTTCGCCTTGAAGATGTTCTGCAACCGCCATTATACGTAGTTGACACAGCACGACTTGAAGATGTATTGCGGCAGATGCAAAAAGGGAAAACTCATTTTGGATTTGTCGTCGACGAACACGGAGGATTGGAAGGCGTCATCACGCTTGAAGATTTGTTGGAAGAAATCGTAGGCGACATTTCTGACGAGCACGATGAAGAGGTAAATGAACAGATCACTCCTGCCGGGGATAACAAATATATTCTTGCAGGCGGACTTGCAGTTCGCGATCTGAATCGGCGGCTCAAGCTGTCTTTGCCCGAGTCAGAAGCTTATACCACTATCGCCGGCTTCCTCATGACGGAGGCGGGTCACGTTCTTAGGCCAGGAGACACTGTTAAGTACAACGGACTTCTTTTTGAGGTTGATCGCGTGGAGCGCCGGCGCGTAATCAGCGTGCGACTTGAATTGCCCGCGAGCGCTAAAACGTCTAAGGGCATGGAAACCCGGAGCGGTACGGCCCGTGCCGCCGGCTGATAATGTCCGATAGGGCGGTTGCTAACATTTCCCCAATGTGCCGATGATAAAGTTGCCTGGCTTTGATAAAGCGCCTTCGAAAAGTTATCGGCTAGCCGGAGCTAAATGAAATGAGCTGGATTGATGATATTCACGCCCGCGAGATTCTGGATTCACGCGGTAACCCGACGATCGAAGCGGAGGTAACTTTGATGAGCGGTGAAGTTGGTCGTGCCGCAGTGCCATCTGGAGCATCCACTGGAGAGCATGAAGCCGTAGAGTTGCGCGATGGTGACAAGAAGCGCTATGCGGGTCAGGGCGTTCTAAAAGCTGTGGGAAATGTGAATGAGATTATCGCGGCGGAAATTACCGGTCTAGACGCACTCGATCAAGCTGAGATAGATAGTGCGCTCATCAAATTGGATGGAACACCGACGAAAGCGAAGCTTGGTGCGAACGCTTTGCTTGCCGTTTCACTCGCTACCGCACGCGCCGCTGCAAATTATCTCGAAATCCCTCTCTACAAATATCTCGGTGGGCCCAATGCGCGTACCCTGCCAGTTCCAATGATGAATATCATAAACGGTGGAGCGCATGCCGATAACAATGTCGACTTCCAGGAGTTCATGATCGTGCCGGTTGGCGCCGAAAACTTCCGTGAGAGCCTGCGGATTGGTGCTGAAATCTTCCACACCTTAAAGGCCGTGCTCAAGAAAAAGGGCTATACGACAA
>JALYTI010000144.1 GCA_030854375.1 Acidobacteriota bacterium
GGTCATAGCCTACCTTGGAGATTACCTTCGTGAGGCGGGTGGTAAACGCGTTCGGCCGGCGTTAACAATCCTTTCGAACTACTCAGTGGGAGGCAATGGCTCGCGTCACAACTCGATCCGCATGGCGACGGTCATGGAATTTCTCCATACCGCAACTTTGGTCCATGACGACATCATCGACAGCGCCGATACTCGCAGAAATCGTCCCACCGTCAACGCCCTTTTTGGTAATGAGACTGCAGTATTAATGGGCGACTGGCTTTATATGTCAGCGTTCGAAACGAGCCTGGCCGAAAGATCATTACCTATCCTCGACATCCTTACACGCGTCACTCGGAAAATGACTGAAGGAGAACTGCTTCAGCTGACTACGCTGGGAGGAACTGACATTTCTGAACAGCAATATCTCGACATCATTGAACGAAAAACGGCCTATCTCTTCAGCGCTTGCTGCGAGGTGGGCGCCATCCTGGGAGGTGCGAGCGAGATAGAACAGAAAGCGTTGCGCGACTATGGCATGAACCTGGGGATGGCGTTCCAACTAACGGACGACCTGCTGGACTTCACTTCTACAGGTGACGCCCTGGGCAAGGAAGCGGGCGTTGATTTGTTGGGTGGGAAGGTAACTCTACCGTTAATTTATTTGATTGCCGGCGATGCCTCAGCGCGCGACATTGTTCAGACTGTAATGAGTGAACAGAGATACGAAAGCGTTACGCGTTCAAGGTTGCTGGAAGCAGTTGATCACGTTGGCGCCGGCGAGCGAGCTCGCATCCAGGCGGATGAGTACGCTGAGGCGGCCCGGAAGGCGCTTGACGACATTGCCGATTCCGAATATTCAGAATCGCTGCGAGCCATACCTACCTACGTCCTCAACCGCGATCGATAGATAGTCTATTGATTTGCATTTGCGTTACGCAAACTCTTTAGGTTGCGCCGCGGCTCTGCCGCCTGATGTGCGGAAAGGCTCTGCCTTTCCGGAAGACACTCATGTGAACTGAGGCTGCGCCTCGTGGGCATAGCCCTCTAAAAGCCCGGGCAATCCCAACGGAAAGCCGGAGGTTTTCCGCACATCAGACGGCAGAGCCGCGGCATCATGACTGTCACCGCCCAAAAACATGTTGTGGAAAAGCTAAAAGCCCCTTAAGATTTGCCGGATGATAGACCGCCCCAACGAAAACCTACTTTCCCGTTTAGAGCAAAGCCTGCGGCAGTCGCGCGCAGCGCGAATGCATCTTGCCGCACGGCTGAGAGAGCTCGAATCGGAAGCAGACGCGGTGCGTGCCGAACTCGCTGAGATGGACACGCTGGCTAGCCAAACCGAAGCGGCTATCTACCGGCTCCTGTCTTCCGTGCTGGCGTCCGGCAATCTTTCGATGAGCAGTCTCTCCGGTGGTCTTCCCTCCGATGCAGAACTGGAAGCGGCAATGCGCCACCAGTCGCCGCCCCTGTCTCGCGCGCCACTGACCGTAGAAAGCAGGCGGCAGGAAATTCCCACGCTCAGACCAAACACGGAAGCACTTAGTGATCGCTTCATGGATCGAACTATCCCGCAAGCCGTTACTCTGTTGCTGCGCGAAGAAGGCGGATCGCTTCATGTGAATGAGATCTACAACCGTCTCCTTGAAGGTGGTTTCAGATTCACAGGCCAAAACCCTACAATCAGTATTGCTGTTTCCCTCAATCGAAACACGCGCTTCCGAAAAGTTGCTCCCGGAACCTTCGACTTAATGATTCGCGACGCGTCGAAGGCTTCCTAGTCAAACAGCCTCCCAATGATTAGCACCGTTTAGATAGAACACTTGTGCCCCGGCTGCGCGAGGCCGACAAGTCCGCTTTCTAAAACGATTCCAGGTTAGCTTCGTACCCGGTCGCTGCCGTTCCCGTTTCTGTAAATGCACCTCCGGTGCGACTATCGGTTTTCCACCTTGGTCTCCCAACGAATAGAATGCCTTCATGCGCGCAATGATCCTTTCCGCGGGCTACGGTACGCGTCTCTGGCCGCTAACCGAAGACCGAACCAAACCTGCAATTCCAATCCTGGGAAAGCCACTCGTAGGCTATGTTGCTGAGTACTTGGCCCATAACGGTTGTAATGAAATAGTTGTCAACCTTCATCACCGTCCGGAATCGGTCAGGCGCGCGCTCGGCGACGGTAGTAAGTTTGGAGTGCAGCTGCATTACGTTGAAGAGCCGGAGATTTTGGGAACCAGCGGCGCCATGGACAACGCTCGCGAGCTGTTGGATGGTGAGACTTTTGTTGTAGTTAACGGGAAAATAATTACCGACATTAAGTTGGATGCGGCGTTTGAAACTCACCGGCGTACGAAGGCGATAGCTACGCTTGTGTTGCTGCCAAATGCTTCGTGTGAGCAGTTTTCAATTGTCCAAACCGCCGGTGGCTTCCTGCGAGGTTTCGGCGGGATGCCAGTGCCTGACGAGTCTTCCGGAGAAAAACCTCCGCTCATGTTTACCGGCATCCAAATACTTGAGCCAAAGATTTTCCACTACATTCCGCACGGCGTGTTTTCGCATTCCACGACGGATGTTTACCCGCAGGCCGTTAGCGCAGGCGAACGCATTGCTGTGCATGTCGCTAACGGCAGCTGGTACGAACTGTCCACAATGCCAAGGTATCTGGATATCAGCCTACGTCTCCTCGCGGAGCGCGGAGAGAGCCTCTTCTGCGGCGCTGGATGCGATATCGCAGAGGGAGCCGCCGTCAGCCAATCGATTCTGTGGGACAAAGTGACTGTAGAAGCCGGCGCTCGCGTCACGCGAGCAATACTCGGTGATAACGTAAGAGTTTGCAAAGACGACGTAATCGACAATGCTGCGGTGGTGCGCGCTTCTCTAATCGAGGGTAAGCCACGACCGCCGAAAGCTCTCAAAGGTGAAATTAGAGGCGATAATTTTGTTGTGCCTCTGACTGAATGATACAATCCCCGCTCAAATTAAAAGGAAAATGCCGGCGCTGATGAAGGCAGTGCCGACGACCTTTTAACAGGATGGAATCCCCGCTCCTTTCCGTAAATGAGTTCAGCACAACAGGTGACTAACAGCGCTTTTGTACTCCCCGCACCCGAGCGGCTTTTGAAGTTTCTGGAAGGCCAGGGCGTCAAGAGTAAGCAGATTGTCCCGCTCACGCCTGACGCCTCGACGCGAAATTACTTTCGCATTCCCTGGAAAAAGGGAAAAGCGGTTGCTGCTGTTTACCCTGAGCCTTTTGACCCCGACTTTCATCCTTACCTTGATATCACACGGCTCTTCCTGGAAAACGGAATACCGGTGCCGGAAATTTATTCCGTTGACGGTCCAAGCGGAATTATCGTTCAGGAGGATCTTGGTGACCGGCAGCTGTTTCGTGTTTATGAAGCGGCCCCGGAGGAAATATGCGACGAGTACAAAGAGCGCGCGATTAATCTGATCGCGCAGATACAGAAGGCTACAGCTCAAGCCTACGAAAAGGAATCAATCGCCAGTCGCCTCGCTTTCGACGAGGCGAAACTGTCATGGGAATTGGATTTTTTCGTCGAACATTACTTTGGGAGCTTTAGAACCGAAACCCTTCGCCACGCTGAAGCAGCAGAACTGAAAGCTGAACTAAACGATATATCCGCCGAACTAGCCGCTCGACCTCGCGTCCTGTGTCACCGCGATTTCCACGCCGCAAACCTGATGGTTGACAGTAATAATCGTCTGCGCGTCGTCGATCATCAGGATGCCCGCATGGGACCGGTCACCTACGATCTGGTGTCATTCTTACTCGACCGGCGATTTGAACCACCGTCGTTTGCGGAGCTTCGCGCCCACAGACTGTTTCTGTTGGAGGCGCGTAGGCTCCTTGGCCTCGATGCGCTCGATCCAGATGAATTTGCGCGGGAGTTTCGGCTCATGACGATTCAGCGCGGCCTGAAGGCGATCGGAACGTTTTCGTATCAAACCGCTGTGTGCGGACGCGGCAGTGTCTATGAACAGTTTATCCAACCGACGTTTTTCATTGTGCTGCAGGCGGCCGACTGGCTGGACAGATTTCCGGCATTGCGCAGAATGATTAGAGAACGAACGGTCGTGAATTGACTGACGGCACAATAAGACCAACAACAATAAATGGCTACAGAACCAAAAACATTAGGAGCGAAGAGTCTGCCGCGAACCTTCATTAACCAACTATCAGATCATGTCGGCGAGGAAGTGACGATCAAGGGCTGGCTTTATAACCTGCGTTCGAGCGGGAAGATTCTTTTTCCCCAACTGCGCGATGGAACTGGAGTTGTGCAATGCGTCGCGTTGAAGAATGCGGTGGCACCGGAAGTGTGGGACGCGCTTACCGGATTGGGGCAGGAATCGGCCCTTGCTGTTTTAGGAAAAGTGCGCGCCGATTCGCGTGCGCCCGGCGGTTACGAGATCGATTTGCTCGATGCTGAAGTTTTTGATGAAGTCCACGATTATCCGATCACGCCTAAGGAACACGGGACAGAGTTTCTGATGGACCATCGGCATTTGTGGTTAAGGTCCAGGCGTCAGCATGCAATCCTTAAAGTCCGTCATACTGTAGTTAAGGCAGTGCGTGATTTTCTGGATAGCGACGGCTTCACTCTTTGCGACGCGCCGATTTTTACGCCGGCCGCCTGTGAAGGAACTACCACGCTTTTTGAGGTTGATTACTTCGAAGGCGAAAAAGCGTACCTCACGCAGTCAGGCCAACTCTACAACGAAGCCACAGCCGCCGCGTTCGGGAAGGTTTATTGTTTTGGACCAACGTTTCGCGCCGAGAAATCGAAAACCCGGCGCCACCTAACCGAGTTTTGGATGGTTGAGCCGGAGATGGCTTATGCGACTCTCGACGACGTGATGACTCTGTCTGAAAGAATGCTTGCGTCTATCGCCACGAGGGTGCTCGAAGATCGGGGCGAAGAGTTAAAGATTCTGGAGCGCGACCCGTCAAAACTCGAGGCCATTGTGCCGCCTTTCCCTCGCCTGCATTACGACGACGCAGTGAAGATGTTGCATGAGGGTCATGCTAAGGGCACTCTTGAAACGCGCTTCGAGTGGGGTGGAGATTTCGGTGCCCCTGACGAAACCTATCTATCCGCAAATTATGACAAGCCGCTCATGGTCCATCATTACCCGGCCGTCGTAAAAGCGTTTTACATGGCACGAGATCCAGAGAGAGCTGAGTTAGCCCTTGGAGTCGATGTCCTGGCCCCGGAAGGATACGGAGAAGTGATTGGTGGCGGCGAGCGAGCGACGTCGCTTGAGTTTCTCAAGGAGCAGATCGCACTGCACCAATTACCGCAGGACGCTTTCGAGTGGTATCTCGATTTGCGCAGATACGGCAGCGTCCCTCACGCAGGGTTCGGCATGGGCGTTGAGCGATGCACGGCGTGGATGTGCGGAATTGAGCACGTGCGAGAAACTATTCCATTCCCGCGAATGCTCTACCGCCTGCGGCCTTAGATGATTCAACGCTGGTACCCCCCTTCCAAATGCGCCAGGATTACGTTGAATACAAACAGTCAGGTCCGTTTATATTGCGCGGTGAGGTTACTGAATGAGTACGAGGAACGAGGCAGGAGAGCGGATCGTCACTATCTTTGGAGGCGCCAAGTGCTGTGAGCCTGATTCCGAGTATGCACAGGCAAGGCGTGTCGGAGAACTGTTGGCCGAAGCAGGATTTACAATCTGCACTGGTGGCTATCTCGGCGTGATGGAAGCGGCGAGCCGCGGCGCGCGCGAGCGAGGTGGCCGGGTGCTCGGCATCGTGATGAACCAGTTTAAGGCTGAGCCGAATCGTTATTTGACTGATAAGGTTGCGACCCCTCATTTTTACGAGAGATTGCAGCAACTGATTACACGTTCGGTCGGATTCATTGCGATTCGAGGCGGTATGGGGACGGTCACCGAGTTGTCTCTTGTTTGGAATAAGATCCAAACCCGCGTGATTGGCCCGCGGCCGCTCGTTTTGCTTGGCGATTGCTGGCCCCCGATTGTGCGTGTGTGGCAAGACCATCTGGCTGTAACTGACCAGGACATTTCCGCGCTCGACTTTGCGAACACACCGGAAGAAGCTGTGGCCATCATAAAGGAAAAATCTCAAGGAGTAAGTTTATGAATTGTCCCAAATGCGGCGCGCCACTACTTCAAGGTGCCGTCTTTTGTGGTGCGTGTGGCTATCGACTCGCAGCCGCCGCAGCGCCGAACGCCTCAGCTGGTTCAACCGGGTCAGCCGCGGCTTCGCAGACGTCTCAGGCCCATGGAATTCACATTGATCAAGAT
>JALYTI010000665.1 GCA_030854375.1 Acidobacteriota bacterium
GCGAACTCACTGTCTGCTGGCTCGTTCCGTAGCTAGTTAGATCATATCCTCGTCGGTTTTTGAGCTTTCATTCAATTCATAACGATCGCGATCGCGTCGTTCAATCTTATCGAGAAACTCAAGTTCTTCGTTGTCCTCGAAATTCACGCCTACCGCATTCGCGTTTTCTTCGACCATCGATTGATCGGGAGTAGGATTATCGCCGCCGACGGATTCCGAGCCGCTTTCATTCACATCTTCCCACGAGGCGTCTAGATCGCCTCCGGCATCTTTTGGAGATGCAGCGGTATTATTACGAAGCCGATGAGCTAGCTGGTCGGGATCCTTGGGCGCGCGAGCTATCTCTTCCTCCATAAACTTCTCAATCTCCGGATTAGGAACATAGTCAGGATTATTGCTCAAGTATTCGAACTCATCAGTCTGTTTCTTTGTCATGTAAACTCTCCTCGGTCCAAACTCTGCGAATAGGGCGATCTCTATCAACTTTGATGAAAATAGTCAGGCTTACAACCTGGACATCAGTGGCAAACTACGGGGGTTGACGGAACTATAACAAAACACACGAAAGCTCAGCAACAGGTTCGTCGTTGAGAGTGTTAGACAGATGACGCCTTCCTTGACGACAAAGCAGCGTGGACTCTACACTGAAGTTTGTTAACTAGAGTTCAATTTTTCCTGCGCGATTTCTGCTAAGGCAATTAGCTAATCAGGAACATCGCCTAATTCTCTATGCCACAAGCTCCATTTAACTCCCTTCAAACTTTCAATGCAGTCCCTGGCCAACCCGCGCGGTTCTATTCGCTTCCGCAGCTTGAAAAAGAAGGCATCGGTCCTATCTCGAAGCTCCCGGTTAGCATCAGGATTGTATTGGAATCGGTGCTGCGTAACTGCGACAGCAAGAAGATCACCGAAGACGACGTTCGCGCGCTGGCGAACTGGCAGCCCAGGGCTGAACGAACTGAGGAAGTTCCATTCGTAGTAGCTCGCGTTTTGCTCCAGGACTTTACCGGCGTGCCCTTGCTCGTAGATTTGGCGGCGATGCGTTCCGCAGTCGCCCGGCTGGGTAAAAATACTGGCGTGATTGAGCCGCTCGTGCCGGTTGATCTAGTCATAGACCACTCGGTTCAGGTTGATTTCTCCAGTACCAAGGATGCGTTTGAAAAGAATATGCAGATGGAGTTCAAACGCAATAACTCGCGCTACCAGTTTCTGAAATGGGGCACACAGGCGTTTGATGGCTTCGGTGTGATTCCACCGGGTATTGGTATCTGTCACCAGGTGAATCTCGAGTTTCTCGGAAAGAGTGTCTGGGAGCGTAATGGCTATTACTATCCGGACACCCTCGTAGGTACCGATTCCCATACCACGATGATCAATGGGCTGGGGATTGTCGGCTGGGGGGTCGGCGGCATCGAAGCTGAAGCCGCGATGTTGGGCCAGCCGGTTTATTTTCTGACGCCTGATGTGGTGGGTGTTCATATGACCGGTAGCTTGCGCGATGGCGTCACGGCCACGGATCTTGTGCTTCGTGTGACAGAGATGTTGCGCAAGGCCAAGGTGGTAGGAAAATTTGTAGAGTTTCATGGTGATGGCGCGGCCAGCCTCTCGGTAACCGATCGAGCGACCATTGCCAACATGGCTCCCGAATATGGAGCGACAATGGGTTTCTTCCCAGTGGATGAAGAGACATGCGTCTACCTAAAAGCCACCGGGCGCCCTGACGAACACGTCGAAGCAGTGCGCAACTATTACAAAGCACAGCAGATGTTTGGAATCCCAAAAGAGGGACAGTGCGAATACAGCACCGTTCTCAATCTCGATCTGGCCACAATTTCTCCAAGCGTTGCTGGTCCCAAGCGACCACAGGATCGGATTGAACTATCAAACTTGAAAACTCAGTTTCTTGACCTTTTGCAAAAACCGGTGAGTGAAGGAGGCTACGGGAAATCGGCTGAGGAGGTCGGCGCCCGGTACTTTACGCGAATAGGCACCATTGACATCGCGAAGGCGGCGATCGTTGGTGGCGGGGAGCAACGGCCTGAAACTGTTCCTGTTGCCGCAGGGGGCGTCATCACCGCGCAAAACACAAGTGTTTGGACCGAGACCGAAATGGTCAACAATCGTCCCACGCCGGACCGCCTTGAGGAGGTTCACCCCGACGAATTTCCGCATGCTGAAGTTGATCTCGGCCATG
>JALYTI010000666.1 GCA_030854375.1 Acidobacteriota bacterium
AAGCTCTAAACGGTAGAGCAGTCAGTTTGAGAGGATTCGGTCAATTATTTTGATGTGACCGCGTCACGAGGAAAGGTGGTCTCAGGCAGCAGTTTTGCCGCACCGCGACATAAAGAAAAAGGCCAGCCCGTCCTAGTTAGAAGGCTGTCCCTATTGATGGATAAGGTGGAAACGGCAACTGGACTTGTCGCTAGTCAGCCAATACCCGTTCTGACCTGTCCGCGCTCCTATCGATGTAAGCGACTGGCTTTTACGCGATGATCTCCCTTCGGCGTGGCAGCCTCAAGTTGCTCCTATGTTTAATTATGCGCGGGAAGGTCGGGGGTAGTACTTTGTAAAACATGCCTATTTGCTGTGCTTCGCTGGCTCGGGGAGGTTAAACCGGTTTCCCGTGTTGTCCTTGAAAACGGCTTCAGATGGTAGCAAAGATCGATAAACTCCCGCGCTCGGTTTAGGCGTCGAAAACGTCCCGGCACTGCGCCTTCCTCTTTTCTCTTCTGAGTCTCTGGCGAGCCATGTATAGTTTTCTGCTCCCAGTCTGGAGAACTGTTCAACTCGTCAAGCTTCGCGAGCGATCATTAAGAGATCGTAAGAGGTTGCCTCAACGTGGCAGTTATCATTGCAGCACGTTGACCTCGAGAAAAGGAGAAAATCATATGCCTAACAACGTCAAACATTTCGCGATCCACGCCAACGATGTAAACCGCGCTCGCACTTTCTATGAGAAGGTGCTGGGGTGGAAATTCACGCCCTGGGGACCTCCAAATTTTTATCTTATTAAGACTGGAACTGATGAAGACCCTGGCGTTCACGGCGCACTTCAGGGACGGCGAGAGATAGTGCCGGGAAAGCCCATGTTTGGTTTTGAGTGTACAGTCGGCGTTTCTTCAGTAGATGGAACAATCGCTGCCGTGGAAGCCAGCGGCGGCAAAATCGTCATGCCAAAGTTTCACATTCCAACGGTAGGGACTCTCATTTTCTTTGAAGACCCCGAAGGAAACGTTGTCGGCGCAATGCAGTACGAAGAGACCTACAAAGAATGATTGTCCGAGCGATCAATCTCGCAGTAATTCAGCATAAAGAATTAGGTAAGAAGCGCAGCTGGTGGCCGATTAACCATTTTGAGCAAGCGATTCATGGCGGGACATGATAATCACTCGGACGTGCTGACTAAGTTTTTTGAGGCCCCGAGGTTATAATTGCTCACTAACATAAACAGCGATCGATGTGCCTGCAAGGATAATTGATGACAAAAGGGCCAATTTCCAAACAACCTGGTCGAATCCAGTTCACCGATCGAATTCTTTTTCTCACCGAAGACACCTCTCTAATTCGCGCGCAACTCGAAAGGCAAGGCGATCAGCGAGACGCGCTCGAAGGCGAGTTGGCTGAGCGTCTTAAGAACGACGACCTTGCGCTGATGAGCAATATTTCAACCGACGAGATCACGCCGGGCTGGGTTTGTTTTTATTATGATGAAACACTTGGCGATTACGTTTATGTCGGCATGCGCGAGGGTGCGGTCAAGAAAGACGATGTAAAGAGAGGCGGCTTCGCAGTAGTTGTTTCCGGACTTTCAAAGGGATGTGGATCATCGCGCGAGACCGCGCCTTACGCCGAAAAGTGGTCCGGCATTCAACTCGTCATCGCGAAAAGCATCGAGAAGATATACGGACAAAACTCCCAGAACATCGGACTATTAACCTCAACTGATTTTGGCTTGATCGAGCGCATCCGTCGACGGGAAGAAATCTCACTCGAAGAATTCACGCGCGGCTTGGATCCAATTTCAAAGGACATCGTCGAGTACGGCGGCCTCTTCAACTACAACAAGGCGCGTCTCGCGGGCCAGGTATCGCCACCGCCGCTGGATACTAAAACCCGTCCGATGACGATCGTCGAGAAGATTATCGCCGGTCATGCGTTTGTTCGAGCAGGGCAAGTTGGAGTTGAGGCGGTGAAACCCGGAGACGCATTGTTTGCAATTGCTGATGTGCGGTTTTCGCATGAGTACGTAACGCCAATGGCCGAGGCCTTATTAAAACAGGCACTCGGCCCAGAAGCCCGAGTGACAGAACCAGAATCGGTCTTCGCCTTTCGCGATCACCTTACATTTTTGAACAAGGTGATGTCTCCGAAACATCGCGAGATGGGTCTGCTGGAAAAAGCGGATGGTCTCGCAACAACGCAG
>JALYTI010000667.1 GCA_030854375.1 Acidobacteriota bacterium
ACGTATGACTGCTCTCACTGTGGAAATTGAGCCGCGCTGGATTACTGTCTCGCTGCTGGTAGGCATCGTGGGCGGCACTATTGGCGCCCTCTATCCCGCCCTGCGTGCCGCGCGTCAGGATGCAGTCGAAGCCTTGAGTTATGAATAGTGATAAGCGCAGGCAAAGTAATTGCATATTCATCCGTACCGCGATACGATGGCGCCGTTTCCGAGACACTTGTCAGTTAAGCGTTGTGCAAGGCTGACATTCTGCTTTTTCACTCTCTGCTCACTGGAGGCCTCTCATGAAAAGAATAAATCCCGTTTATAGTTTCCTCCTTCTCGCAATCTTAATGTTATCGGCAAGCTTCACCTTCATTGCTTATGGTTACGATTTGTTCGGTAGTGACATTGGGGCCGTCGCTGTCCAAAATCCTGACCAATGTGCGGCAGCCTGCAATGCAAATAGCAATTGCCTGGCGTGGACGTTCGTAAGGGCGGGTTTAAAGGGATCAAGCGCAATGTGTTTCTTGAAAAATCCGGTCCCGGCGCCATCATTCAATAGTGTTTGCAAGACCAATACTGATTGCTTGTCCGGTCTAAAACGGTCAGACGGTTGGTGTGGAGAAAGTCCGAATCGTAACGCTCAAGGAAGCCAGTCTGTATTGGGTCAGGGCGTAGTCTTGAGTTGCGCTTCTGGATTAACTTGCAAACCAAAAGTTTCAAGGACTTGCACCGGATGGTGGATCTTTAAAAGCTGTTCGAACACACAGACAGTGGATTTTTTCTGTCTACCATAAAACTAACGCACCATTCCGACCGCTTTAACACGGCGGCCGAATTTAATCGGTAATACGCGTACGAAAGTCCCAGGGCGTATGGCGGAGCCGCGCCGAGCAAATGCGAGCCCTAACCACGCTGGATTGGGGAAGGTATTATCTCGATCGCTGAGGCTGCGATGTCCCGCTTGCGGCCAATCGTCTATCTTTGCCGGACCGTTTCAGGTAAAACACCACTGCACCAATTGCCGCTCGCTCTTCAAACGAGAGGAAGGGTTCTTTGTTGGCGCGATACTGGCCAACGTGATGGCGACTGAATTTGTAATTTTAGTTCTTTGCCTGGTCTGGCTAATAGTGATCGGGTCCAGCTATGAGACGGTGCTGGTAGGACTATTTGTCGTAGCGCTGCTGTTTCCGGTAGTTTTCTATCACCACAGTTGGAGCCTCTGGCTCGGGTTTGACTATCTGATTGAGGGCTTCCCCACGTACGAAAAAAGAACTTCAAGCGACAGTCGATAGGGCCTTCGCCGGTTGAGGAACTGCCGCTTCCTTCCTCATCTCCGAAACTATGTTCTGATCCACCGACTTACTCTGCCATACCAGATCCAATTTAAGACAACGCGCGTAAGCGTCGGGTTCCAACATATTCTTTTTGAAAAACACCAGCGCCTTCTTCTCTGTCGGACAGAGACTAAGATGCCAGCACAACGACTTGGCGCAGTAGTACAGCAACTCGGAACATGAGAACGTGTCGAAGCTTTTGAAGTTGAATCGGAAGTCGTAGTCCCTACCCAATTGCGAAAGAGCTAACTTGTAAATAATTGGGAAGACATCTTCAAACTGAACTACCTCACCTCGTTTGAGACGCCCTTCAATTTCATTTTCCTCGCTATTGTAAAGGTCTGCGTCAAACACTTGCGGGGGTGGTGAGTCATCTGCTTTGAGATTCGCGGGAAATCTCAGGATAGCCATGTAATCACAACGGCAGAAGTTCAAGAGATCCTCCATGAAAACGCCTTCGGCCATCGAGTGGATCACCATCTGCTCGCCGCTCTTGCAAAAACTCTTTACGTGGTCCAAAGGGGCATATTCATCAGACCAGATGGAATCCAAAGAATTGCTGTCAACTTTTCCAAGGAAGAGTCCCACATGGCTGAAGTAGCCCGGTATAAAATAACCGTCGAGGTAATTGGTATAACCGCGCAGCAGAATGTCGCCCGGCTTGGTAAGCCTTATCACTTCCCTCATGTCCTCGCCCTTAACCAGATAGCTGCCCGGGTCGTAAAGAAAGAATAGAGGCCACTTGAAAATCTTCAAGTCGCCGAAAACCGTTAGGAAACGCGCAATCAAATCTTTCTTTCCGCTGGCGGTCTTATTCATGAGGTCTCCTTCAAACGGGAGATGGACCCGTTACAATAAGGCAAGTGAGTGCT
>JALYTI010000145.1 GCA_030854375.1 Acidobacteriota bacterium
GGTGCCATACATGCTCGATGCTATTCGTGCCCTGGAGGAAGGCGTCGGTTCTATCGTCGACATTGATACTTCGATGAAGCTCGGCTTGGGTTACCCGATGGGGCCGTTTACGTTGGGCGACTTCGTCGGTTTGGATACTACTTATTACATTGCCGAGATCATGTTCAACGAATTTCGTGAGAAACGGTTTGCGCCGCCACCTCTTTTGAAACGAATGGTGATGGCCGGTCTGTATGGACGCAAGTCAGGCCGCGGATTTTATGATTACACCAAGGATCCAAAGAACCCAACACCGATGAATCTCGTGTGACCCGTACGGCACGGTTCAATACTGACCAGATTGTTCGCTTCCAATTGATAGGGCGGGGACGAACGCTTTCCCTCCAATCAAATGTCACCCTCTGTTTCTTTCGAGCAGCGCGAGTCGATCGCTATCATCCGCCTGAACCGGCCCGAAAAGCTCAACGCACTTTCGGGTGAAATGATTCTCGACCTGAGTGACGCATTCAGAATTGTCACCACCAACTCCAACTTGCGCGCAATCATTCTTACGGGAACAGGCGAGAAAGCTTTCTCCGCCGGGACCGACATCAATGAACTCTCCCTGCTCGATAGAGATCGCGCGCGCGAAGTTTCCGCACGTGGCCAGGCAATTTGCAATCAAATCGAAAGCTGCGCTGTGCCGGTGATCGCAGCTATTAACGGCATTGCGGCAGGAGGCGGATGCGAACTAGCGCTTGCGTGTCATATTCGAATTGCCTCGCCCAACGCATCGTTTAGTTTGCCTGAAACAAAGCTGGGCGTTATTGCGGGTTATGGCGGCACGCAGCGGCTGGTGCGCGAGATCGGTAAAGGACGCGCACTCGAGATGATGTTGACAGGAAGAACGGTCGGCGCCGAAGAAGCCTTGCGGATCGGTTTGACTAATCGGGTCGCGGGTACGGGCAGTTTGTTAACTGAAGGTGAAGCGCTGGCAAGAGAGATTGCTTTAGTTGCCCCACTCGCCGTCCGTGCCTGTCTCAAGGCAGTTACGCACGGCGCCGAAGTGCCTTTATCCGAAGGCCTTGCGTTGGAGACGGAGCTTTTTGCTTCTCTGTTTGCTACGGATGATATGCGCGAAGGCACGAGGGCGTTTCTGGAAAAACGTAAACCAGTTTTCAGGGGAATTTGATCACTATCAAAGCAGAACCGAAGCATACGGAAGCTGTCCACGGAGATAGGCGGGTTGATTGTTGAGTGGTCCAACCGTTCAGTCACATCTGGCTTGTTCTTCGTCTCGCGCTGAAACCTACCTTGATGCTCGCTTTCGCATCACATATACTTCGAAATGCCCTGTAAACCTTAGTAAAGGGCGTGAAGCGGAGCAGCCCGGTCTTGCAGCCAGCAAATCACGAAGGTCATCTCAATGGTCAAGGGTTCCGTTTTGCGATTGTCGCCAGTCGTTGGAACGAATCTATCAGTGCTCGACTGGTTGAGGGAGCACTCGATGCATTGGAACGGTTAGGCGCGGACGAGAAATCTGTCGAGGTCTACAAAGTTCCCGGCGCTTTTGAGATTCCGCTCCTGGCCCTGAAGCTCGCGGGCTCGGGTAAGTTTCATGCGGTCATCTGTGTCGGTACAATTATTCGTGGCCAGACTCCACACTTCGAGTACATCGCCGGTGAAGTAGCGCGCGGTATCGGGCAGGCAGGTTTGCAAACTGGAATACCAGTAGTCTTCGGCGTTATCACTGCGGATAATTTTGACCAGGCCATCGAGCGCGCCGGAGTCAAGCTGGGCAACAAGGGTTTTGAAGCTGCCACGACAGCGGTTGAGCTAGTAAATCTTTATAAGGAAGCTTTTTTGAAGAAGGATGACGGATGAGGGATGAAGGATAAAAGATGAGTTTGGTGCCGTCACGGCACCTTCATTATTCAGCCTTCGTTTTCATCCCTGATGCATTATGGGTTCGCGACGTAAGGCGCGCGAGTGCGCCTTGCAAATGCTCTTTGCGGCTGATGTTGCCGATGCCGTCCCGGAGGAGGTCTTGCGTACCTACTGGGCCGAGCTGGGCGACTCCGACACGGCGGACGCGGCGCGTGAATTCGCGACGCGCCTTGCCGCGGGAACTCTTGCGCACCTTGACTCTCTCGATGAGCGCATACGTTCGCGCGCCGAACACTGGCGCATCCCGCGTATGGCGATTGTCGACCGCAACATTCTTCGTCTCGCCGTTTACGAGTTTCTTTATGAACCTACTCCTCGCACCGTTGCCATCAATGAAGCACTTGAAATCGCCCGCCGCTTTTCAACCTACGAAGCCACACAATTTATCAACGGCATACTCGACGCTATAAAGCGCGATCTCGATGAACAGCAACCTCAAGCGCACATTGAGTCCCTGGAGTTGGAACTAGAATCCGAATCCGAATCCGACGTTGAATCTGAACCCGATGAACCATCGGATGACGAACATTCGGCGTCTTCTGCATAACCCACCCAATTAATCTGATCAGAGTTCGAACTTCATTTGCCGGGCAAAAGAGCAACCTAAAGCTTGGACTCTGAACTTCTCGAACCTATCCCGATTAGCCAACTGCGGTTCGTCTTCCGTTTGCGGTCGCCAGCCTATTCACTATTCACGGTTTACCATTTACTATCCTTTTCGTGGACCAGACTCAACATGAATTCCTGGTGGAGATCGAAGAGCTTGTCGAGCAAACGTTCGCCGATCTGGATGAGTTGCGAGAGAAGCAGAACGATGGCCGTTCCCGCCGTGAACTGATCGATCGAATTTTTCGAGAGGTGCACAGCGTCAAGGGATCCGCCGCCTCATGCGGTCTGGAAGCTGTGAGCCAAATCGCCCACGAGTTTGAGAACCTGCTCGACGCAGTTCGCGGCGGCCGAACCGTTCTCGATAATGGCGTTTTGGACACTTGTGAAAGCGCCTCTGAGGCCCTGGCGGAAAGCGTTAGCCTCGCTGCGTCCGGAATCTTTGAGCCTGATCGCCGGCCTCTCTTTGCACGGCTTCAGGCCGCCGCTCAGGGCACAACACCAGAACCGGACGCTAAGACTGAGGCGATTTTTGAAAGGATTCCGTTTGAGATCAGGCAGTCGTTAAGTCCACCTGAAAAGCATCGCCTGATTAGCGTTGTTGAGGAAGGAAGCGCTGTTCTCGTGGTTGAGACCAGCTTCGACGTATCAAGTTTTGACGAACAGTTTACTCGATTAAAAGAATTGCTCGGCCAAAATGGTGAAGTGATTTCAACCTCGCCCACTGTTGATAATGAGCATCCGAGCAAAATCAACTTTCGCGTTGTGTATGCCAGCCAGCTAAACACTCAGCACTTACAGACAAGGGTTATTGAGTTCTCTGACGTGACGTTCAAGGAAGTCGCGCAAGCCGGTAGTGGGAAGCTCGATGAAGAGTATAAGCACGCAGTCCCGCTAGCTTCATCGTTTGCGCCAGTTTCTTCTCTTTCAAACTTTGTGCACACTGATCTGGATAAGCTTGATCGGCTCATATCCTCAACCCATGAACTGTCTCGTGCCACTTCGAATGCTCTTGAAGTGGCGATGTCCCAAAAACAACTGCCGAGTTCAGCGCGCGAGCGACTGCGAGATTTACACGAGCAGATTAGAAACTCGTTCATGGGTGTCGAGGATGAATTGATCAACTTGCGAATGGTTTCGCTTGGCCCAACTCTTCAGCGCGCGGGGCGCGCCGGCCGGGGAGCAGCGCGGCAGGCAGGAAAGGAAATCGATTTTGAGATTGCCGGCGCCGATCTTCTGATCGACAAATTGCTTGCGGAAGCGATAGTTGATCCACTCATCCACCTGGTCCGAAACGCTGTAGGACATGGAATCGAAAGCCCCGAAGAGCGCGCCAGGGCTGGAAAGAAGGCGCGGGGCAATGTTCGGATCGAAGCGGTTGATGAAAGCAGCCGTTGCAGGATAAGAGTAACTGACGATGGCCACGGCATCGACCCTCGCCTTATTTCCGAAGCCGCGATGCGACTGGGACTCGTAGCGGACGATTCCGACCTTGATTTCGAGCGAAGCGTGCGCCTGATCTTTCGTCCGGGCTTCACAACCCTTGACTCGGCGTCAAAAGTTTCCGGTCGGGGAGTTGGCCTCGATGTGGTGGAGACAACGGTTGAGCAACTTGGAGGTGAACTTCGAGTCTCCAGCAAACCCACGGGAGGGGCAACGTTTGAGATTCGCTTGCCCGTAACCTTTGGGTTACTCACCGCAACGGTGGTTGTCTCTGGAAGCCGTCGCTACTGCATAGCCGCCAACCAAATGTTGTCTATCGACGCTATCGATGCCACGAAGGCTAACCGGATAATTAAAAAACGCGAGGCAAAATCGGGTGCGGATCAATTACCCGTAATTTCTTTGCGGGAACTGCTTGGCGAACCCGCCGGACAATCCCAGAGAAAAAAGAGTTCACTCAAACAATCTCAACTTATCACCTGTCATTTTCCTGATGAGCAAGTCATGTCCCGCAACAATGGCTCGCAGCGCATCGGCATTATCGTGGATCGCGTAGAAGGTACGGAGGAGG
Organism: Acidobacteriota bacterium; assembly: GCA_030854375.1. Lineage (GTDB taxonomy): Bacteria > Acidobacteriota > Blastocatellia > Pyrinomonadales > Pyrinomonadaceae > PSRF01. The sequence goes on from JALYTI010000145.1 coordinate 4,547, forward strand.
TTCTGGTGCGTAACCTGGGACGCCATGCGGGTCGCTGGTACGGCGTCGCTGGCGCTACTGAATTGCGTGACGGTACAGTGGCCCTGGTTCTGGATCTACCCCGCCTGCTAAACGACGCCGACTTCATCCTCTAATTCACCAACGGAGTCGATCATGAGCGAAAAAGTAACCGGATCCAATAAGGTTTCGAAATGGAAGTTCCTGTGGTTTTCTGGCTTCACGCTTCTTCTCGGCGTCTTATTTAAGAGGTACGTGATGAAAGACAGTTGGGGAGGTGTTCTTGGCTTTTCTATTTTCATGTCAGGGATTTTGCTTCTCGCCTTTCTCATTAACCGTTACCCGGCGTTAGGCCCCGTCATGAGGCGGATGTTCAGGGCGTACATGCTCTTCTTTTCGTGGATGTTCATCACTCTAGCACCTATTAGTGGCCTTTTCTGGCTCTCACCCTTCATCCTAAACAAGCTTAGGATGTCGTTCCAAATCGCGGTCTTTGTGGTATGGGGTTTGTTGCTCATGCTGGCCGTCTGGTTAGTAGCGACGGAGACTAATCGCGAACGCTTTCTAAAACGCTTACGGGACTTTAGTCTATTCGCGCCGGTGGCCTACGCCTTCAACGTTCTGATGATTGCGATACTATTCTTCTCTTCGGTAACCTATGTCCTTGTGAATCATGGAGTATTAAAGTTGAATGCACCGACCGGGGCCCAGGGAGTCCAGATTTCCCCGGAGGTTATCAGAGACTTTTACTCGTGGCATTTTTTGAACGCAGTGCCCGCGCTGAAAGTGAATGAGACATTGCATTGGAAGGAGCCGCTGACATATGAGAGTGGCTGGGTGGGAGTGATACTCCTGCTATTCCAATTGACAGTAATTGTGCCGGTTATTGCAGCCTTCGCATGGCGTGAAAAGAGCAAACCTCACCCGGAAAAAACCAAAGAGGAAGCCGCGAATATCTAACCAGGCTATCTCGGGTACAGCAAACTCCAGCACCTCACTCAAGCCAAACCCATTTTGGGATGCATCGAGTGCCACTGCGTTGCACGCTCGAAAGCAAGCGCCACTCTCAGGGGCGCACCTTCGTCATAGAGCCCGCCAGTAAACATAATTGATTGAGGCAGACCTTTCGGAAAACCGCACGGCACGGAGACCGCCGGATGACCCGTCAGATTTGTAACCAGTAGGCTGGCGCTGCCGGGAGCGGGCGAAACAAACACATCCCAGTTCGACATCAGTTGGCCCATCTCTCGCATCAGCAAAGTTCGGGCGCGTTGGGCTCGTATGTATTCCACCGCAGGAATGAAGCGAGAGCTACGAAAGGTGTTGGGCCAATCGCCGGGTTCCTGCCCTGAAAGTTGATTGATGCCTCCACTACGAGTCAGATCGTCAAAAGCCGTCGCAGCCTCCGCTACCAGGATGATGCGCAGTGCTGCCACCGAAAACTTCGGCAATTCGATCGGTTGCAGGTTTGCGCCGGCGGATTTCAAATTGTCGAGAGCTTGTTGGTAGATTGCCTTTCGTTCCAGGTCCTGCAGCTGGTCAAACTCGGTTTTTAGATATCCAATGCGCATACGGCCGAGCGGTTTGGCGGGCTCCCAGTTAAAAGCAACGTTGCCGACCGTAAGGTCACGCCCGTCGGGACCATACATTGCGTTTAGCGCGGCCGCACAGTCTTCAACTCCACGACAAATTGGCCCAATTTTATCC
>JALYTI010000668.1 GCA_030854375.1 Acidobacteriota bacterium
TAACGCTGGAGCAGAGAGCATCGATGCAGCCCGTGAGAGTTGGTGGCTGGCATTGCGTGACGCTGAAGCAGCCGACTATGAAACGACCGGCAGAAACTTTCAAGGTGATGAAGCCAGCTATCGCCGTGGCTTTGAGGCTGCTCTCAGAACTTCCGCTAAGGATTCCGGTACTCGTGAAGGAACGGTCACTGACACTGAGTTTGATGAGGCTTTCCGGCGCGGGTACGAACGCGGCCAGAGTTATCAGAAGAGCTTGCGGGGAAAAGCAAAATAGTTGAAAGATCTGTTACTGAACCTGGCTGTGCTTATCGCAATACTTGGTTCAAGTGCGATCATCACAGCCTGGTTTGCTCGCACGATGTACATTCGTTGCGGAGCATGTGGCACTCTTAACGCGAAACGCCGCACGCAGTGTCGTTCATGTCAGAAAGAGCTGTCGTAGACCGATGCCGCGAATTGAGTTATTCCGACCCTTCTTTGTTGGACTCTTATTCTTTTCACCATTAAGTTTCCAAATCACAACGATGTCACAGAACCGAACGGCTCAAGTGCCCCCCGAGTGGTTGACGTACGCAGAGAAAACGGATTACCGGGAGACGCCTCGTTATGACGCAACGATCGAATATGCCAAACGTCTCGATCAGGCCTCACCGCTCATAAAGTTCCAGACCTTCGGCAAGAGTGGACAGGGACGCGACCTCCCGTTGCTTATCGCCGCGGAGGGCGAGACGTTCTCACCCGAAGCCGCCAGACGCGCCGGCAAAGCAATAGTCTTGATTCAAGCCTGCATTCACGCCGGCGAGCCGGACGGCAAAGATGCGGGACTAGCTTTGCTCCGCGACATTGCTATCACAAAAACCCGCCCCGGTTTGCTGAAACACGTGGTCGTTCTTTTCATCCCCATTTACAACGCCGACGGCCATGAGCGGGTGAGCCCTTACAATCGCATCAATCAGAATGGGCCGGCGGAAATGGGGTGGAGAACAACCAGTAACTACCAGAACCTCAACCGCGATTACATGAAGGCAGACACACCCGAAACCCGGGCCTGGTTGTCTTTGTGGAACAAGTGGAAGCCGGACTTGTTTATTGATTGTCACGTCACCGATGGCGCCGACTATCAATACAACATTACCTATCAACATGAACACCACGCGGGTGTTCCGCCGAGCGTGCTTGCCTGGGAAACAAAAGTTATTGACCAGCGCGTGGCGGCGGAAACCGAAGCTGCAGGAAACATCATAAGTTGGTATCTCGAGTTCGCGGACAATCGCGATCTGACTAAAGGCATTCGCGATTTCAACGGCAGTCCTCGCTTTTCAACCGGCTACACGCCACTAAGAAACCGGCCGGGAATTCTGATCGAAACGCACATGTTGAAACCCTATCGCCCGAGGGTAATCGGCACTTACGACTTTCTGCGATTCACGCTGGAAGAGGTAAATCGCGATCCGGGAAGTCTGTTGGCGGCAGTGCGAGAGGCCGATGAAAAGACGGTCGTGTCCGGTCGCAGCTATGATCCATCGCGGCGCGTTCCGCTTGATTACGAGTTGACGGACAAAGCAACGCCTTACAAACTGAAGGCGCTCGAATACCAAACGGACATGAGTGATATTTCTGCCGCGCCTCGCGTCGTTTTCGGCAGCAAGCCACTTGATTTGACTGTGCCGATGTACAACGATTTTCGTGTCACGGCGGCAGTTGCGCCGCCTCTATACTATATCGTCCCCCCACAATGGAATGATGTGATTGAAGTTCTCCGGGCACACGGTCTCACGCTGCTGACAACAAAGGAAACGACGACAATCGAGGTGGAGAGCTACCGCTTTGTTGACGTCAAATGGGCGGCTGGCCCTTTTGAAGGAAGGCTAATGCCTTCTTTCAAAGTCGAGCGCGTCCATGAGCGCCGCACATATCCTGCCGGTTCTGTGGTTGTTACGCTTGCCCAGGAGTCGGCGAACGTTGCTATTAATCTGCTGGAGCCGGAAGCGCCGGATTCGCTGGTCCATTGGGGATTCTTTAATGCAACTTTCGAGCAAAAGGAGTATGCCGAGAATTACGTTCTGGAGAAGCTTGCGCGGGAAATGCTAGCCGCGGATCCACACCTTCGCGACGAGTATCAAAAGAAGCTGGCCAGCGATCCGAAGTTTGCTGCCAGCCCGCGCGAAAGGCTGCAATTCTTTTAC
>JALYTI010000669.1 GCA_030854375.1 Acidobacteriota bacterium
AACGGACGGCTGGATCCGAATGGCGCGGTGCGTATGGTCCAGCAAATGAACAACAACCATTTCTCGACCATGAGCATGATCCAGTTCATGAGCCGCCGGTTCTAAAGAGTAAAAGGTGAATTCAACTTACAAGTGCAACAGTTGAATTCTTTTCGCTCCCGAGGAGCGAGATGTTTGTAGCTACGAGCGCACGCCCAAAGATCTCGCTCCGTCAGGAGCGAAACCCAGCCAGCCAAAGTTCAATTCAGATTTCGACCGGGGAGAAAATGCAAGTTACTGCCTGATACTTTGTTCAAAGCTGTTCCCGGCACAAATAATTCCAGGGAAAACTTTGCCGCCTGGCAAGTGGTAGTTAAAGGTATCGTCAATATTTCAACGGCGCCGCAAATGGCAGGTCCAGCTAATGAAAATGGGTGAGAGGCACAGAGCGGATTTGCGCCGTTTGAGAAAAACGGTGACAAAGGCATCGCGATGCTCGTGACCATGGCGTGGCGAGTGGCGACGTCGGCAAGTATCAAATTTCAAAAGTGAAATCCAGCCGAAGATTTTCCGTACCCGGTATTTGGCAAGCAAAATTTTCAGATATCGATCGGCAGACCCAGGACCTTTAATGCATATTTTTCCTCATCAGGGGATCGCGGATCTTATGGCTCGACAGTAAGGCTTTTGGGAAGCTCAAATAGGAGTTGTTCGACCGCAATGTTTCTACCGGAAATAGTCAAATCGCAAAATTCACTTCCGGGGAAGGTTAGGACGAAAAGCTACCACTCTGCCACTTGTGATTTTTTGGAAACGCGAATCCTGAAGGATAACAAATGAAAAATTCGAAGCTGGTCTTGCCAGTGCTCATGCTCATGGCAGTAACATTATCGTGCAAGTTGCTCAATCGAACAGGCTCTAAAAAGGTGAGTAATGCCCCGGCCATTGATTTTTCGACGCCTGGAAAATCGCTCAACGTGACCGTCCAGCTTGATAAAAAGCAGACGGCAAGCACGATCGTACCGCGTACGGGCGGCAGCGTGTCTCTTACGGCGAAGGATGGAAGCAAATTCAAACTCGATGTCCCTGCCGACGCGCTTGACGCGGACACGACAATAACAATGACGGCGGTTAAAAGCCTCGACGGTGCACCCCTGGACAATAACACTCCGACCGCCGTCCAGCTCGAACCTTCTGGTTTGTTTTTCAAAGATATGGCGACGCTGACGATCGTGCCGGGCAAGGACATTCCGATCAAGCAGCAGATCATCTTCGGCTACGAAGGCGACGGAAAGGATTATCATCTGGCAGTGGTTGATCCGAAAAGTAAAGAGATCAAGATCAAGTTGATGCAATTCAGCGGCGCGGGCGTCGGTAGCGGATCGGATTCGGCATGGGCGGCGAATTTAATGACCCAGGCCAGTACAGCACAAACGCGGCTCAGTCAAAAACTAGGGGAATTTTTGCAGGTTGAACGCCGGGTACAAGTCCTCGGAGAGGTTCCGCAGGACGATACCCCATTTGGCGACAGAATAGCGTCCGCAATGGATCAATATGAGGATCAGGTTATTCGAAAAGAGATCGCCGCCGCGGAATTAGATTGCAAACATGCCCGACGCGCTATGCAGGACATACTTGGCGAGGGACGACAAAGACAGCTACTTGGGTTTAAACCGGATCCGGAGATGTGGGAGAAAATCGATAAGCTGGCAAAGATTGCGGCAAAATGTTTGAAGCCGTTCCGCGTCTCGGGGGAAAGCAATGGCGTTAAATTTTCCGGTCAAATCTGCAGTCTTGATAAGCCATTCGTTATTGATGCGACATTTCCCGGCGGTGGTTCTGCGAAAACCTCATTCACGCCGGGTAGCGTCATTAGCGGCGCAACGTCGGTCTCCGGCGGCGGAGGCGAGTGTGTTCAATCCGGTGGAGGACAGTATAACGTTACGATCAAAGAAGATGGTTCAGGAACGATAACCTGGACCACCACCGACACGCTCACCTGCCCGGAGTTTAGTAACACCCGAAGTGGAAGCTTTACACTTCCTCTTCAACCGGCTCCCGAGATTTCCTGTCCCTGAAGGTCAGTAAGCTTGCGAATAATCAAAGTCGGCCGCGGAAGGTCGCGTCCTTTGAATTGTTGGCATTATTTGGAAACGCGGATGCGAATGTCAGTGTAGCGCCTGATTGTTTTCGAGCTGCAAGTGAC
>JALYTI010000670.1 GCA_030854375.1 Acidobacteriota bacterium
GGTATTATCAGTTCCGCCAATTCCCTGCCGCTGGCCTCTTCGTGCGTGAAACCAAAAGTTTTTTCTGATGCTGGATTCCAGTCAACGATCATTCCCTGGTGGTCCATGGTGATGATGCAATCCAGCGCTGATTCCAAAATTGCTCTTTTGCGCGCTTCGCTATTCCGCAGCGCATCTTCAGCTCTTTTGCGTTTTGTAATATCGCGCGCAATGCCCTGCACACCGACGGGAACATTATCTTTAAGTACAAGTCTGGTGTTTACCTCGACTGCGACGCGACTGCCGTCCTTGGCGATAATCTCGAGGTCGTAAGCAGTGATACTTTCACCGGCAAGCTTCCGGCGTAACATGTCCAACGCCTTATCCAGGTACTCAGGAGCCAGGGTTTTGGCGAGATTCATGTGCATACCTTCTTCGTTCGAGTATCCAGTGATCTGCTGGGCCGCTTTGTTGGTCGACGTGTAGTTGCCCTTCAGGTCGTGCTCATAGATAAGGTCGTGAGCGTTCTCAACCAGATCGCGATACCGTTCCTCACTCTCGCGTAAATCGTCTTCCGCACGACGCCGTTCCGTGATGTCTTCGACGGCGCCTTCGCACCAACTCTCTGCGCCCTTTTCATCACTTATCGAACGCATATTCAGCGACAGCCAGATCCTCTGGCCGTCTTTGCGGTAAGCCTCAAACTCAGCGCCTTGAACGACTCCACCTTCGTTAAGGGTGCGGGTGAACTCCGCACAGACCTCGGGATTGACGTAGAGTTGATGGCCGACATCGGTGAAGGTTGTAATCACTTCTTCGGGTGAGTCGTACCCAAGGATGCGAACCATCGAAGGATTCACGGTGGTGAATTGCCCATCCGCGGTTAACTGGAAAATTCCCTCAACTGCGTTCTCAAAGATCGAACGATAGCGCTCTTCGGCGTTATGCACTTTCGTGTATAGCGAAGCCGTCTCGAGGGCAGCTGCCGCGGTGCCGGCGAGGATAGTCAACGCCTTCAATTGGCCCAGAGCGAAAGGACGCTGGCGGCTGGTAACGTTGAGATTAACAACGCCCACTAACTTGTTCGCCACTTGCATCGGGACCGAAATCGCAGAAGAGATTTCAGGACGCGGCCAGAGCGCTACGAAGCGTCTATCATCGACCGTGCCGTTGAGAATTAGAGGTTCGCGCTCACGTGCTACCCAGCTTGCTATACCCTCGGCAAACGGAATCCGCTCGCCCAGGAGGCGCTCTCTTTTCTCACCACGCACTGCCGCAACGTAAAGCTCACGTCCATCACTTGTAGGCAATAGAATTGAAACTTCATCCGCTTTGCTCTGCTGCATCGCCGCATCTGCCAACATGTTCAATACGGTTTGCGGATCGAGCGTTGAAGCAATTGTCTGAGAAAGGCCATAGATGGCCACGGTTTCTCGGAGCTGTAAATTTTCGAGACGGAGATGCCTGGTGTTCATTGCGCGAGTCAGCGCAGGCATAAAACTCTGCATCCGGAAGGGCTTGAGGACGTAGTCGAAGGCGCCGAGCTTCATGGCATCGACGGCTGTCTGAATGGTGCCTTGCCCTGTCATGATGATGCCAACCAGGTGAGGATCGATCTCGAGCGCCGCCTTGAGCAAACTAATGCCATCCATTTCCGGCATCATTAGATCGGTCAGCAACACATCGAAGTTTTGTTCCCGCAGTTTCTCGAGCGCCGGAAGGCCTGAGCTGAAACCTATGGCGTCAAAGCCCTGCTTGATGAGCGCTTCGACCAGAATTGTTCTTAACTCCGGCTCATCATCAACGACGATTATCTTGCCCACCGGCGTCGAAATTGGCATCGCGCCCGCAGCATACACTACTTTCGTTTCTACAAGTTCCTGAATGTGGATGGTCACGCCGCTATCGCCACCCCGTTGTCAGTGGCCGGCAAAATGATGCGCACCGTGGTCCCTTTACCGGCGCCAGTTTCAATCTCGATCATGCCGCGATGTTCCTCAACAGTGCGCCGGCAGATCGCTAAACCCAGCCCCGTGCCTTTGCCTTCCGGCTTGGTGGTGAAGAAAGGCTCCCATAGCTTTGGTAAATCTCCGGTAGAAATGCCGTTTCCAGTATCCGAAAATTCGACAACAACTGCCGGCCGATCTGGCAAACCGCCAGCACAAGTCTTCACTGTCAGCGTGCCGCCGGCCGGCATCGCG
>JALYTI010000671.1 GCA_030854375.1 Acidobacteriota bacterium
GTGCAAGAAGCCGAAGCTGTTCGTCCAGGGATCTCTCGATGAGTTCGGATCGGATTTAGAGAAGCTGTTTGCGTCGCTGGACGAGCCCAAGGAAAAGAAGATCATCGAAGGCGCGGACCATTTCTTCGAAGGCCACCTCGCAGAACTCGCGGAGGCCGTCTCCAATTTCATCGCGTCAGTTGATTCGAGCCGGTGAGTCAGTCAACTGATTATGATGAACATCAAAGGGCTTCGGAAATCCCACCAACGCAGTTGGTGGCTGGAGTTTGGACATTTCAAGTACGTAAGTCATTTATTTCATTGACAGACGTACTTGGGTTATGGTATCCTCTCGATTGAGATTGCAGCGCGCCAGGGCTGTCAAAGGGAGGATTCCGTCTATGGAAAAAGATGAAATCGAGGCTGCTGTACTGCATGCTGTCGAGGTCTCGCTCGAGGCCCAGCTCAAAGCCGTCCGTCGTTTGCGGGCAGGACCTCGCGAGCCTAAGGCCGCCCGCAAAGGTACGTCGCAGATCGATATGGTACATGACGTACTGCGGCGCGCTGGCAAGCCGCTCCACGTCTCGGAAATCATCGAGCGGGTGCAGAAGCTGCATGGGATCGAGCTCGAACGCGAGTCGATCGTTTCGACTCTCACTAAGAAAGTCAATCGTGGCTCCGGCTTCGTGCGTACCGATAAGAATGTCTTTGCTCTTAAAGGAGGGGACTGAGCATGTTGATTCAACAGTTTCACTCCTTACTTGACCGCGGATGGCGGCCGGCGTTTCCTGGAGATCGCAGCCACAAGCGCGCCCTCCAACATGCGATCGCTTTGCCGTGCGTGTTTGGCCGCCGCACCATCTCGCGGACGCTGGGTGCTCTGGGCCGATGGGACCAGGACTGGAGCGCCGATTACAAGATATTCTCGCGTTGCCTTTGGAAGCCGGAGCGGTTGTTCGACCCGGTCATCGATGAGTACCTGGAGCGCTACCCCAAGCGCCCGGTGATTGCCGCCCTTGACGACACCAAATTGAGAAAGACGGGCCGCAAGATCGAAGGCGCCTCGTGGCATCGCGATCCGCTCTCGCCTCCCTTTCACATGAACTTGATGTACGGGTTGCGCTTCCTGCAAGTATCGTTGTTGTTCGCTCATTATCAGGAAGGCGATTATCCGCCGCGCGGCATTCCGGTGCGATTTCAAGAAACGCCGCCGCTTAAAAAGCCGGGCAAACGCGCAAGCGCGGAAGAGCTTGAGCAGTATAACAAGTTGAAGAAGGAGAAGAATCTCTCGACTCAGGCGCTGGAGGTCGTTAGGGACTTGCGCGCAAGCCTCGACCAAAGAGGCGGAGCCAGCCGCTGGCTGCTGATGGTCGGCGATGGCAGCTTCGCCAACAAAACGATGTTCAAGGCCGAGTTGGATCGCACCCATCTGCTGGCTCGCTGCCGCAAGGACGCGCGGCTGTGCTTTAGGGCCCCAAAAGGAGGGCGCCGCAAATATGCAGCGGATCTCTTCACTCCCGACGGGGTGCGCACGCAGGAGGATCGCTCCTGGAACCGCGCGCGGGTTTACCTCGAGGGCAAGCGGCGTATGGTGAGATACAAAGAAGTGAAAGACGTTTTGTGGAAGCGCGGAGCTGGGACCAGACTCCTGCGGCTGATCGTGATCGCGCCAGTCCCTTACAAGTTGTCCAAGAACGCGCGCCGGAACTATCGGGAGCCTGCTTACTTTCTGACAACCGACCTGAGGACTTCCATCAAACTGCTGGTTCAGTCCTGCTTTGATAGATGGCAGATCGAGGTGAATCATCGCGATGAGAAAGACATCCTGGGTGTAGGGCAAGCGCAAGTGCGGAGCCAGCAGTCGATACCACGTCATCCGGCTCTGGCGGTAGCTTCCTATAGCATGTTGTTGTTGGCAGCGTTGAAAAGCTTTGGGCCTGGCCGGACCGAAGACTATCTGGATCAGCCCAAGTGGAGAAAGAAGGGTTCTAAACGAGCATCGTTTCTTGACATCGTCAGCAAGCTGCGCAGTGAGATACACGAAGCGTCTGTTTCGCATTTGCTCCCTCAGAACTTTGCTAAAAACCTCACTCTTTATGCTGATACCTGAAACGAAAATGTCCAAACTCCAGCCACCAACGCAGTTGGTGGATCGTTCATACTCAGCCTACAGAGAGACTGGCGGGCTCCGTCCCGAATC
>JALYTI010000672.1 GCA_030854375.1 Acidobacteriota bacterium
TTACTACGATTCATGGCTTCTGTTCGCGGTTGTTGCGTGAGTTTCCGGTCGAGGCGGTTATCGATCCACAGTTTATCCTTCTCGACGAACACCAGGCTGCCTTGCTTCTTGAGAAGGCAGTGGAAGAATCTCTTACGGAGTTTATCAACTCCGGTAACGAAGGAATCCTGCGTCTCACCGCGGGGCTGGGACGGGGGCGGCTCGCGTCCGCCCTCGTAGAAATTTATCGGCAGATTCGTGGCCAGGGACTTTCGCTGTCGCTGCTTGCTGAGCAATCGAGCAAAAGTCATTCGACGTGGGAGCAGTTCCTGTCGGGATTAACTGAAGTGGATCGTCACCTCAATCATCTCATCTCGTTTGGAAGGCTCGCGGACAAGGCAGAGGCCAAACGCCAGGCCGCCGAACGAAACTGGCCACGCTTGCTGGAGCTGTTTCGCGATAATCAATTACCGCTTGGCGATTTCTGCCGCGAGCTTAGCGAGTTTAGGGAGGGGGCCAGGCCTGACGCTCGCGGGCCGGTCGGGGAAATCGTCAAACGGCTTGATGAGTTGCTTTGGAGCGACAACCGTGAAAAACCGTTCGGTAGCGTGCCGCAAATTCGTTTTGACATTGCGGCGAAAGATTATGCCTGCGAGTCGATCAAGATTCTAAAGAATGTGGACCGCCGCTTACGGGAAGCAAAACATCAACTTGCTGCGCTGGATTTTGATGACCTGCAATTGCGTGTATTGCAACTGCTGGAGCAGCCCGAAGTGCTCTTGCGCGCCTCACGCCGTTACAAATTCTTTTTAGTTGATGAATTCCAGGACACGAACTCGATTCAGCGTGACCTGATGAACCGTCTTGCCTTGAGCCATCGCAAAGATGCAAACCTCTTTATCGTGGGCGATCGCAAGCAGTCGATCTATGGTTTCCGCGGCGCGGATGTTGATGTGTTCCGTGAAATGACGGAAGCGCTCGTCAAGGCCGGCGGCAGTCCGCAGCCTTTGCATCTGAACTTTCGCAGCCAGCCGCCAGTCATCAATTTCTTGAATTTACTTTTTGGACGGCTGTTTCAGCCAGGTGAGGAAATTAATCCGCAGGACCTCGGCCAACTGGGCTACGTTGAGCACGAGCCCAGCATTGCTGAGCGCGAAACAGTCGATCACGGGCCGCTGGTTGAGTTGATGGTTGACACGATTGCCGAGCCGGAGGACCCGAAGGCAAAGCGGACCACCAGGGAGCGAGATGCTCAGCAGTTGGCGCGGCGCATTAATTCGCTTACGGCGAATACAGCCGGCACGCCGGCCGACACTCAAGAACCAGACGCAACCCCTCCCAGATTTGAGTATCGCGACATCGCGTTGCTGTTCCGCGCGATGACCGATGTGCCGGTATATGAGTCAATTTTCCGTCGCGCCGGTATACCCTACCAGACCGTTCTTGGAAAGGGGTTCTATGAGCGCGAAGAAATTCGCGACCTGATCCAACTACTTCGCTTCCTCGACAACCGCACTGATGAGCTCGCACTCGCAGCTGTGCTTCGATCACCCTTGTGCGGCATTTCTGACGACGCGCTGCTGGCACTACGACTCGGCCCGCGCATCGGCGAGACGCCTGCAGGGGAAGCCCCGGAAGCGCGGCGTCGACCACGGAAACTTTTCCGCGCCCTGCGCCAACAACGGGAAATAGATTTCATCGCATCCGAAGAACGCGAGGCGCTCGAGCGCGCCACAACTTTCCTGCAAAGCTTAATAGAAAAGCGAAACCGTTATCCCGTTGGCGACCTCCTGAGGTTTGCGGTTAACACGTCGGAATACACCACAGTAGTTGCCGCAAACTTTGATGGTGCGCAACGCCTGGCAAATATACAGAAGCTATTCGTTCTCGCAGAGCGATTCGAAAGGTCGGGCGCTCATCTGATTCGCGACTTCGTCAAATACGTTCACGACTTCGAGGTCATTGGCAGCCGCGAAAGTGAAGGACAGCTAGACGACACCGCCAATGCGGTGAAGCTGATGACCATTCACCAGGCGAAGGGTTTGGAGTTTCCTGTTGTCATCATTCCCGATCTCCAGCGCATCTCTGCACCGCGTGACAATTGGTTCACGCTCGACCGGCATCTGGGATTAACTTTAAAAGTGCCGAATGGCCGAGGAGATCAGGTAGCTGGTTCCACCTTCAAGACCTTCAGTGATCG
>JALYTI010000146.1 GCA_030854375.1 Acidobacteriota bacterium
GCTTTGGTCCGTCGCGACCTGTCGCGGCGATGGTTACCTAAGTTTATCGGCAGACTGCGGCGTCAAGCCGCCGGAGACCAAAGCGGTGACAGGTCACGCGCACTCCAAAGAGAAGCACATTTTTGAAAGTGAACCAGTACCCTAATGCCGCGCCGTCTTAAACGGTCGAGGAATGGTTGGCGGTCTTCCGCGCACAAGAAAAGGGCCACGCGCGTGGCCCTCGAAGATTCTTACCGCTATGAACTGATTACACTACAACGCCGATACACCTAATGCGGCATTGAAATCCCGGTAGAGTTCATTGTATGAACGCACTCCGTTTTCCAGAAGCTTGGGCAGTTCCTGAATTTCGTTCACATTGATTACCGCGTTAGCGTTGTTTAGAAATGCCGTGTGCCCGTCGAGTGTACGCAGCGTGGGCGATAGCAGAACAAAGAACAAGCGCCGGCGCTGAGGAGGCCGTAAGATGCTGACTTCGCGCGTGACGAAAACACTCCCCTGTTCCACTGAATCAAATCTCGAATCAAGTATCACTACGTCTAACAGGCTTTCTCGCATTCGCTCGACCGCCTGCCTGGTATCTTCTGCGACAAAGACCTGGTAGTGATTCTCCGCGAGCCTTCGCGCGACCAATTCTCGGCAGTCTTCAGGCACACAGACCAATGCTTTTCGTGGATCCCAGGAAGGGCGGCCATTCTGTGCCTTTTGGCCCGGAGTTGCCGATTGGCTAAGCAGAGCTGTTAACAACTCACCCAGTCTTTCGGTCGCTGATCCCTGAGCAATGACCTCTTTGTTCTTTTGTTCGAATTCAAAAAGCGGAGCGGCCGCAGGCTGTTCAAACCGCGGGCTGCCATTGTCCGAAGCTGGCGCTTCCACGGCATCGCCAGAGCTCTTTTCTACGATCGAATTGTACACACTAGAATTCCCGCTGGTCTTGCTGGCTGACGAATCTGCAGCTGCGTCAGTACTCAGGTCCAGGACCTGGCTGGACACACCAGAATTCTTGCTGGTCTTGCTGGCGACAGGCGATTCAGCGGCAGCGCCAGACGCTTGTTTTGCCGCGGGACTAGACCCACCAGAATTGACGCTGGTCTTGCATTTAGGACAGCGAATCTTGAAGGGACGCGATAAGGTTTTGGTCTCATCGACCTGTAACCGCGAAGAGCATTTTGGACAAACAATAGTCATGGCAATTTTAAGAAACTGATGCTGGGTTTCGAATTAGGCTGAAACTTACTCGATCATGTTTAGCATCGAGCCTGTCTCTGCCACTGGAGGCAGGATACCGTTGCGATCGCGCTGCATGAATTCTTCCGCTGTTACCCCTTTCAGGGTGAGAAGCATATTGTTTGGATTTGTCGCGAATGTCAGCGCGTCCTCGAGGGCTACGACGCCGGATTCCACCAAGCCTTTTATTACGGTATCAAAATCCTGCATGCCGTCGAGCTTTCCGTCTCGCATTGCGTCGAGCAAAGATTTTCCCTCCGACTCGCCAGTTTCAATGTACTCGCGAGTACGCGGACTTGCGCGGAGAATTTCAACAACCGCGATGCGGCCGCGATGGTCGGCTCTTGGGAGTAGTCGCTGCGAAATTATGTAGCGGAATGTTTGCGCTAAACGCGTGCGAATTACGGCTTCTTCGTTCTTTGGATAGAGACCAATTATTCGATCGATCGTTTTTGAAGCGTCTATGGTGTGAAGCGTTGAAAGAACCAGGTGTCCTGTCTCTGCTGCTTCCAGCGCGATTTCCGTGGTCTCAAAGTCCCGCATCTCGCCGATGAGGATCACTTTAGGCGCCTGTCGCAGGGAAGCTCGCAAAGCTGATGGAAAATCTTTAGTGTCGTGTCCAACCTCGCGCTGATTGATCGTCGAATTTTTGTGCGAGTGCAGGTACTCGATAGGGTCCTCGATGGTCACGACATGGTAGTGCTTCTTTTCGTTGATGATGTCGATGATGGAAGCTTGAGTGGAACTCTTACCTGCACCCGTCGGCCCGGTCATCAGCACCAATCCATTTCTCAGATCAGCAATTTCGGAAAGTTGTTCGGGAAGACCAAGCGATTTCAGCGTGGGAATGTCGGTGGGAATCACGCGCATTACGATCGAGTAAACGCCACGCTGCTGAAAAATATTAACGCGAAAGCGGGCGCGAGACGGAAGCGAGTAACTAAGATCGGTCGTGCCGCTTTTCACCAGGCGTTCCGCTGCGTCGGGGTTGCCGTGAAGCAGAGTCATCGCAATGATCTCTGTCTGGTAAGGCGTGAGTTTCTGCATGCCTAAAGGCTGCACAGGTGTCAAATTCCCATTTATTTCGACCTGGGGAAGCTGACCGACTGAGAAGTTTAGGTCGCTGATCTTATCCGAGACGAGCAGCATTCGCTCGATAATAGGCGGCAGATCGAAAAAGCTCATTTAAACGACTCCGATGAAGATTTGTTAGGAGAGAGGTAGTGACGGGGCGTCCGGAGGGGTGGAACTGCCCAATGGGCTCAAGGATTCTCGCGCAAAACGATGCTAAACGCAAGCAAATTATGTTGTTGCAAGAAATAAGTAACTTACGAGGGACGTGGAAACCGCCGTATTCGAGCTGCGAGGTGTCCGGGTGGAAACCAGAGATCTTTGATGATGGCAACTGCGTCGGCTCCCGCATCCAGGACGTCCTGGCAATTTTGAGAGGTGATTCCGCCGATGGCGACGAGCGGAATTTCGCCGAGAGCGTCGCGAACGAGCCGTAATCCGGAAAGACCAACCGAAGGATTGGAAGTTTGCTTTGTATCGGTCGCGAAGATGGGTCCGATGGCGATGTAGTCAACGGGCAATTTCGCCGCAAGGCGCGCTTGGGCCGGAGAGTGCGTTGAAAACCCAATAATGACGTCAGCACCGAGAAGACGTCGAGCGGCCTCTGGTGGCAAATCCTCCTGGCCCAGATGAACTCCATCGGCCTTCAGCGCCAGCGCTATGTCTACGCGATCGTTGATTACGATTTTCTGACCAGATTTGTGCGCGATATCTGCAGCTGCCTTGGCCTCTGTGAAGAATTCAAGCGGTGAAAAAGTCTTTTCCCGCAGTTGAACCAGAGTTACTCCATTTGCTGCCAGCTGGGATACTTGTTCTGCGTGTGACAGCCCTGAGAGTTGTCTGTCCGTAATTGGATAAAGCCGCGTCTTACCCAGGGCATCGAGGAATATGGAACTCATAAACTGAGTCTCAAACCTCTTTTTTCTTTGGCCGTTCGTTGGGCTTGAGCACTCTCTTCCGCAAGCGAATATTCTGTGGGGTAACTTCAACCAGTTCGTCCTCCCCAATAAACTCAATCGCCTGCTCGAGCGAGAGCTCCTTCGGAGGCACGAGCCGCATAGCTTCGTCGGCCGAGGCAGCGCGCATGTTAGTGAGTTTCTTTTCCTTGATCGCGTTCACGTCGAGATCAACAGCGCGCGCATTCTCACCGATTATCATTCCCTCATAGACTTTTGTTCCGGGGCGGATGAAGAGAGTTCCTCGTTCCTGTAGATTGAAGAGCGCGTAGGTCGTGGTTTCTCCGGTGCGGTCAGCGACCAAAGAGCCCGTGGAACGACCACGCAAGAGTCCTTGCCAATCGTCCCAGCGCAGAAACAACGTGTTGAGAAGCCCAGTGCCCTTAGTTTCAGTCAGGAACTCATTGCGAAATCCAATCAGCCCGCGTGATGGTGTCTCAAATTCAAGTCGCACACGGCCAGTCCCATGGTTGACCATCTTCGTCATCTGTCCTTTGCGACGTCCCACGGCTTCTGTGACAACACCAATAAACTCTTCCGGGCAATCAATCACGACCTGCTCAATTGGTTCGAGAGTGCGGCCGTTGCTTTGTCGCGTAATTGCCTCCGGCTTCGATACCTGCACCTCATAACCTTCGCGCCGCATCATTTCGATTAGGATAGATAACTGCAACTCACCGCGACCGGAGACTTTGAACTGGTCCGCTGACTCAGTCTCCTCAACGCGGATAGCCACATTGCCCAAAATCTCCTTGTCCAGACGTTCCTTCACCTGACGCGAAGTTACATACCGTCCGTCTTTTCCTGCGAACGGAGAATTATTAACTCCGAAAATCATGGAAATCGTCGGCTCATCCACAGCGATAATCGGTAGAGGTTGCGGATTGTCAACGGATGTAATCGTGTCGCCGATCTCAATATTGTCGATGCCGGCGAGGGCCACTATTTCACCAAATCCAGCGCTCTGGACCGGCTCCCTCTTCAATCCTTCAAAAGCGTAAAGCTGCGACACGCGCACTTTTTTAAACGAACCGTCAGGCTTTGCGACCGACACCTGATCACCGATGGCAATCTCTCCTGAAAAGATTCGTCCAATTGCCAGGCGACCCACATATTCGCTGTAATCGAGATTTGCCACCAGCAACTGCAAAGAATCGTTTCTGATTTGTTTGGGCGTAGGTATAGTCTCCACTATCTGATCAAACAAAGGCTGGAGATTGCTGGATTCGTCGGCGAGCTTTCTTTTTGCCGTGCCTTCACGCGAGACCGAATAAAGAATAGGAAACTCGATTTGCTCATCGGTCGCATCGAGATCCAGAAAAAGTTCGTAGATCTCGTTCACTACTTCTTCAGGTCGCGCATCCTGTCGATCAATCTTGTTGACGACCGCGATCGCCGGGAGGCGTGCCTCTAGAGCTTTGCGCAGCACGAATCGAGTTTGGGGCAGGCACCCTTCCGCAGCGTCAACCAGCAGCATCACTCCGTCGACCATCTTCAGCACGCGCTCAACTTCACCTCCGAAGTCTGCGTGTCCGGGCGTATCTACGATGTTAATCTTCACATCCCGATAATGTACCGAGGTGTTCTTCGCCATGATGGTTATCCCACGCTCGCGTTCCAAATCCATCGAGTCCATAACGCGGTCACGAACCTGCTCGTTATCGCGGAAGGTCCCCGATTGCCGCAACATGGCATCCACCAGGGTAGTCTTGCCGTGGTCAACGTGAGCAATAATGGCGATATTGCGAATGTCTTTTCTTTCCTGAGTCATTATTCCCCTATACAGATACGATCAGTGTCGAATTCTAAGCAGAACGAAAACGAACATCTTAACACCTGAATCTCAAGAACTCCCACCGGGAGCATTTAGATGTTAATGGGTCACTATGAATATAGTGGCTGCGCACCCGAACATTCATTAGCGTTAATCCGCGGCTGAGTTTCAAACTGAGCCACTACTCATCTAAACGATCTGCCTGCGGTGCGTACCGGGTGTGTGACAATTCTTAGCACCTTACGGTTTTGCATTTCCGATTGCGCCGCTCTGCCGCAACGCTTCGTAAAGAACTACGCCCACCGCAGTCGCCAGATTGAGGCTGCGCACCTTTGGATTGAGCATGGGAATAGTCAGGCACCGATCCCAATTTGCGGCAAGGACATGTTCGGGTAAACCGCGCGTTTCTCGCCCGAAAACAAGGCAATCCTCAGGACCAAAGTGCCAATCGGTATAACTCTTGTCCGCTTTAGTTGTCAGGTACAGGAAGCGAGCTTCAGGTAAGGATTCGTGCAGATGTTCAAGGTTTGTATGTCTTTGTAATATGACCTCCGGCCAGTAGTCCAGTCCAGCGCGGCGCACCGCTTTGTCATCCAGGCGAAAACCGGCCACGCCTACGATGTGCAACGGAACGTTATTGGCCGCACACAATCGCGCGACATTGCCGGTGTTCGGTGGAATCTCAGGCTCCACAAGCGCAACGCGAATCATTGCAGGACAACGACCAGGGGACGATCAACTGTGGCCTGTTATCTTTCTGATCAAGAAATCATTCCAATAGGATCCAGGACTGCTTAAGAAAAAACAAAAGGAACGACGAGATTCACTTGAACTGCTCGTCGTTCCTTTTGAAAGGCCTCGCTGGCCTCAGAAGTGTGTGTGCGCCAATTGAGGGTTGCTGTTGAAACGTACTCGTCCGACTTATCTCTTCTTGGCGGCCTTCTTGGTGCCCTTCTTTGCTGACTTCTTGCCGCCGCCCTTTTTCGCTGCCTTCTTTCCACCTTTTTTAGTTGCCATTCTTAGTTGCTCCTTCTTTTCAAGTTTTTTAGGTTTTCAAGTCTGACCACAAGATGCTGTGCTTGCTTCTGTCTTGTGGGCTAGAGTAAACAGCGCACAACATCTTGCTATATAAACGTAAATGCCCACGATGTCAACAACTTATTGCTGTTATGGTAAAAAAATATTT
>JALYTI010000003.1 GCA_030854375.1 Acidobacteriota bacterium
ACGTAGAGCCGTCGAGCATTACAGGAACAGGTTCGGCGATCGTTCCCTCGCGCAAAGCCTTGAGCAATTCGGGAACGAATGGCTTGAAGTTGTCGAACTGAACCAGCACACCGCGATCCTCAATCTCAGCGGGCGGCAATTCAACCGGGTCGCCGGACTCAAGCAGCAGGCGCGTTTCAGTTTGTTGGTTTCGCTTTTTTACTACAGGCATGAATAAACAAGTCCAATGTCCAGCGTCCAATGTCCAAGGTCCAATGTCCAATGTCCAAGGTCAGATGAGCAGGCCGTAGTCTGCGCTTTAGTTAACTCAGAATCTAGTGTTGAGTTTCACGGACTCAATTATGGCTAACCAGACCTTGGACGTTGGACATTGGACTTTGGACTAGGTCTTCAGTCTCTTCACCAAATAATCCTGCAACTCCGCTACCTTGACGCGTTCCTGTTCCCATGTATCCCTATCGCGCACAGTCACCGCATCGTCTTCAAGAGATTGATGGTCCACCGTCACGCAGAAAGGCGTGCCAATCTCGTCCTGCCGCGCATACAGCTTTCCAATACCGCCCGTGTCGTCATAGACGGCGCGCAAGGCCGGCTGAAGCGACTGTTTAATGGATTTCGCCAGGCTAACGATCTCAGGCTTGTTCTTTGCCAACGGCAGTACAGCAACCTTTATCGGGGCCAGGTCCGGATGCAATTTCAAAATCACGCGCTTCTCGCCCTTGTCGTTTGTCTTCTCCGTGTAGGCATCCATCAAAACGGCTAGGACCGTGCGGTTGACTCCGGCGGCCGGCTCGATCACATAAGGGTAGAATCGTTCTTTCGTTGCCTCTTCGAAATAGGAAAGATCTTCCGTAGAATCCGGATTCACTCTCTTACCTTCCGCGTCTTCCGGTTTTTTTGAGTGCGTGCGCAGATCAAAGTCGGTGCGGTTAGCGATGCCCATCAATTCATCCCATTGCCGTTCGGCTTCCTCACGCTCTGGAAAGAAGCGGTACTGAACATCTACCGTCCGTTTGGCATAGTGGGCCAACTCTTCCTTTGGCTGCTCGTAAAGTCGAAGATTGTCCGCGGAAATTCCCAGACGCGTGAACCAGTTGAAACAATTGTCAATCCACTCCTGATGCACACGTTCGTCTTCCCCGGGACGAACAAAGTATTCCATCTCCATTTGCTCGAATTCACGAGTGCGAAAAATGAAATTGCCCGGCGTGACTTCATTGCGAAATGATTTACCAATCTGTGCTACACCGAAGGGAAGTTTGCGCCGGCTGGTTGTCAGCACATTCAGGAAGTTTATGAAGATTCCCTGCGCAGTTTCAGGTCGCAGATAGACGAGCGCAGCCGGGTCGTCTTCAGCGGTCGCACCAACGTGCGTGCGGAACATCAGATTGAATGGACGCGGTTCTGTTAGTTGTTTCGAGCCGCAGTTTGGACATTTCCCGTCATTCAATTTGTCCGCGCGCAAACGACTTTTGCATTCACGACAATCAACTAAAGGATCGCTGAAGGTGTCCTCATGACCCGAGTAGTTCCAAACCAATCGATTCAAGATGATAGACGAATCGAGACCTTCAATATCATCCCGCTCGTAGACGATCCAGCGCCACCAGGCTTGTTTGACGTTATTGCAGAGTTCGACGCCAAGCGGGCCGTAATCCCAGGCGCTGCCCAGCCCGCCGTAGATTTCTGAAGAGGGGAAGACAAAGCCGCGCCGCTTCGCGAGCGAAACTATAGTTTCTATGTTAGGAGCCGTCATAAGTCGGTGAATGGTAGATGGTGAATGGTAAATGGTAAATGGCTGAAGCGTAAACGAACCTGTACTGCTTGAAGTCGGAAGTTCAGAGTACAAGCTTTAGCTTGCGTGTGTCGCAACGAGCAACCTAAAGGTTGTACTCTGAACTGCATGAGTTCTAACCCTCGCCTCAGCGCGATCACCATTTACTATTCACCATTTACCATTCACCAAAGAAAAGAGGAGCACTTTAGCGCTCCTCCATTCTGCAAACTGTAGAGTCTCCCGAACTTGCTTTCTTATCTACTCGGCGTCTGGACGTTGACATCAATCTTCTGCGTGCCTCCGCCACCAAACAAACGTCCCCTGAACGCGAAGAGCACTACCAGCACGATGATCACGAAGATCACCAGAACTGCGACGACGCCTGTGCTGCCGCCGCCACCACCATCACCATTATCTGCCATGAAGCAACTCCTCCTGTCGTAGGCGGAAATAAATAGACTCAGTCACGGGGGTTGTGAAAGATTGTTATCACAAGGCTAGGTCGTCGTCAATGAAATGTAATGGAAGGTACTGATGCAGTTTGAAGCCGGAAGTTCACAGTCCAGCCCTTAGGCTGCCGTTTGGTCAGCGGCAAGCTAAAGCTTGTACTCTAAACTGGATGAGTGCTTCATGAACGGTACTGATGAGACCTGTAGTGTGCGCTTCAAACCAAAAGGGAGACAAGAACACGTCTTGTCTCCCTCAAGGTCATGCCAGTTGTGTTAGTTCAGATCATTCAGCTCGGCCTCGTCTACGTCCCGCGCGACGCCTGGGTGTCCCGGTGGAAGGTCTAACATCACCCGGCTGAATCGTAGGCGTAGGCACCGGAGGCGCACCGCCACTCGGCACCACCCATAACTCAACACAGTCTTCCTCGCGGAATCCGCCGTTGAGAACAACGATGCGGGACTGATCGATTCCCCTCTGTGTCACCAGGTAATCGCGGGCACGTGTACCCAACAAGTCTGCCTGGCCGAGGCGGCTGGTTCGACCACCGTATCCGATGATGTAGGTAGTAGTTGACGGATCGTTTTGCAACTCGACGGCTAGATTGTCGAGGCGCGCCTTCTGATCGTCAAAGGAGCAACTGCAACATACATCGAACTGCCGCGAAGGATTCTCACGCGGAGGCGTGGCCGGAACTAAAGTTGAGGCCTGCGTGGTTTGACGGCAAATTGGATCGCCCGATCCGTCGTCTACCACCAAAGTCGCAGTGATGCGTTGGCCGGCAAGCCCGGTTGAATCAACCGTTATGGTTGGAGTTCCCGCGCCACTAAGTATCTTCGCGTTGCCTGGGCTTACGGTCCAGGTGTAGTTGAGCGCGGAGCTGCCGCTATAAGCCACATCCGCAGTGTAGGTTATTACCTCTCCTTCATTAACCTGCGTTGGAGCGGAAATGTTTACAGGATATGGACAGGGAGATTTAGTTGGTGGCGGCGCCGGACGATAGTTAAGCGCAACGCACTTAATGCGACCAGCCTGGAGATCGATTTCGCGACTCCATTTTTGACCGTTAGGCAAAGTGATTACGATCGTATGCAACCCCGGATCGCGATCAAAAGCGCGGAAGTCAGTACTGGTTTCGCCCTCAGGGCGCCCATCGACTTCGATAGGTAGACCACCGGGCGTACTTAGAATCTTTATGGTTCCATACTTCGCTGGTTTGCGCTTCCTCGCATAAGCGGTGGAAGCTGGATGAACCATGCAAAAGGTGATCGCCAGAAGCGCTGCAAAGGCGAACTTACCGTAGCGGGTGCGGCTGCTGTGAGTTGCTGTCAACATTTTTATTTAACCCTCCTCCGTAGTCTGCACCTGCGCTGCTAGTTTCCCTCTGGCATGTCGTCTACGCAAGCTGGCTCCGAAGGCCGCAAGGCCTGAACCAAGCAAGAGGAGCGATGCCGGCTCTGGAACTTCCGGCGTTGGGGGAGGAGTTGGTGTCGGTGTCGATGGCGGAATGTTCGCGTGATGACCATGTATGAAAAAGAATGGTATTGCTGCCAGGAAGAGCAACGGCCACTTTGGAAATCCTCCACCCGGGACTGTGATTTCTCCGCAGTCACATATTGTACCTTCAACGTCTCCCTGATCAACGACGTCCACACCCGCCTGTGGGTCAGCACTCACAGCCACACCCGAAAGAAGCGTGTCAGGCGAGTCGCTTGCGGCGGAATCTGCCGTGGTGGCATCCGGGATCTCGGCCACACCGCCGGCGGCGGCGTCTTGCGAAGCCGATGCTACCGGCGAAGGTCCCTCTCCCTCGTCCACTAGAGAACTTGTATGTTGGGAAATACTGCGGAGCCGAAGCTCGGGAGGATTTTGATAGCTGCCAAGCACTTGGATCACCTCACTAATTGCCACTGGCGCCGCATGTGTGGGCGCGCCGGACAAGAGCAAGATGCTGAGCACTGCAGCCGTGGGGCGAAAAGCTCGACTCATCATCGGTTTGAAGTTCCTCCTGGTGTCTCTCCCCTACTCAAAGTCGGGAAGGATCTACGTCGTTTAAACTGTTTTACCCTAGCGGAGAAGCCTTTTATTTACTGTGTTTTGCTCAGAACACCGCTAGCGGTTTCGCTGGTTGATAAGGAAAGATGGCTAATCAGGAAGGGTTTCCAATTTCAGCGCGGGATAAGAGAGGTCTAACTTGAATAAAAAAGGAGGTTTGCGTCAACAGGCAAACCTCCTTCTTGTGACTGACCAAACCTGGTTAATCCGAGTCGCTTGTACTTGCTGCCTCGGCCTTGCGCCCTTCGTCGCGCAGGACTGCCTTGCGCGAAAGCTTGATCTTGTTGCCTTCTTTGCCTATGCACTTCACAAGGATCTGCTGGCCTTCCTTCAATTCATCGCGGACATCTTTAACACGCCGATCGGCGATTTCTGAGATGTGAAGTAGTCCATCCGTTCCAGGGAAAATTTCAACAAACGCTCCAAAGTCAACGATGCGAGAAACCGTGCCCATGTATGTCTGGCCGACTTCGGCCTCAGCCGTTATGCCGCGAATTCGGTTTACCGCAGCTTCCGCAGCCTCGCCGCTGGCAGTGGCGATAGAGATTGTGCCATCGTCAGAGACGTCAATCTTGGCGCCCGTCTCTTCCACTAACGCCCGGATCATTTTGCCGCCTGGTCCGATGACATCGCGAATCTTATCGGGATTGATTTTGATCTGAATAATTCGTGGTGCATAGGCCGCGATGTCCGCCCGTGGTTCAGCAATGGCCTGCTCCATCACGCTAAGAATATGCAGACGTCCCTTCCTTGCCTGTTCCAGCGCTTCAGCCATGATCTGAGCATTGATCCCGCCGATCTTGATGTCCATCTGAAGTGCCGTGATGCCATCCTTTGTTCCAGTGACTTTGAAGTCCATGTCGCCATAATGATCTTCAGCTCCCGCGATGTCTGTCAGAATGGCATACTTGTTACCTTCCATGACCAGACCCATCGCGACACCCGCTACCGGCGCTTTCAAGGGCACGCCCGCATCCATCAATGAGAGTATGCCTCCGCAAACGCTGGCCATCGATGACGAACCGTTGGATTCGGTGATGTCAGAAACAATGCGCAGCGTGTAGGGAAACACCGACTCATCGGGTAGGACTGCCTCGATTGCACGACGCGCCAGCGCACCATGCCCAATCTCGCGACGGCTTGATGAGCCAAAGCGGCCCACTTCACCAACCGAGTAATGCGGGAAGTTGTAGTGCAGCAGGAATCGACGTTTGACCTCGCCCTTTTCGAGATCGTCCATGAACTGCTCATCTTCTTTAGTCCCCAGGGTGGTGGTCACCAGCGCCTGAGTTTCGCCGCGTGTGAAAAGTGCTGAGCCATGCACGCGTGGCAACCAGCCAACTTCGCAGCTTATCGGCCTTATCTCGGAGAAGCGCCGGCCATCGGGCCTGCGTCGACTATTGAGAATATCGTCACGGAAGATGGTTTCTTTCAATTGATCGAAAACCTTCTTCGCCATCAGTCGTTTGTCCGGTTCATCTTCAGGGTACCCTTCGACGGCTTCCTTTTTCAGGGCATCGATGGCGCCATAACTGTCCCGTTTTTCCTGGTTAGTCGTATCCATAGCGGCGCGTAAACGATCGCCATAGTTTTTTTGAATTTCGCCCAGCATCTCTTCGTTCAGCACTGGGGGAGTTACTTCGCGCTTCTGTATATCAAGTGCCCGGTACAGTTCCTTCTGCCAACGACACAGGCGATTGATCTCCTTGTGAGCAAGCATCAGGGCTTCTATCATGATCTCTTCCGATACTTCCGAAGCCCCAGCCTCGACCATCACGATTGCTTCTTCGGTGCCGGCGACTATTAAGTTCAGCCGCGATTCGCGTACTTCATCGTACGTGGGGTTCACAATGTAGCGCCCTTCAATCAACCCAATCCGCACCCCCGCAATAGGATTCATAAATGGAATGTCTGAAAGATACAGGGCACATGAGGCGCCTGTTATGGCAATCACGTCAGGATTGTTGTCGGGATCGGCGGAAATCACGCTGGCGATTACCTGGGTCTCATTGCGGAATCCTTCCGCGAACAATGGTCTGCAGGGCCGATCAATCAAGCGGCTGGTGAGGGTTTCCTTTTCGGTCGGCCGGCCTTCGCGCCGGAAGTAGTTTCCCGGAATACGTCCGGCCGCGTAATTTGCTTCGCGGTATTCCACGGTCAACGGGAAAAAGTCGATTCCCTCCCTGGCATAAGGGGCCCCTACCGCGGCCACAAGCAGCATGGTGTCGCCATATTGGATAACTACGGAACCATCGGCTTGCTTTGCGACTCGGCCGGTTTCAACCGTCAAATCCTTGTCGCCTAACTTTATTGACTCTTTGAGGTATTTCTTTACTGTCATTTTGTTTTGTCTCCTTCGGACAATTGCCTGAACTAATCAGGTCGCGAGCGTCTCGTGCGCCCGGCTATAGTTGGAAGAGGTTCTCGTTCTCCTGGATCGCGCCACGTGAAGCGCGCGGGAAAACTTTAAGTCTCAACAAACGTAAAGGCGGCAAGAGGCTCTATACCGTGAGCTCATGCCGCCTTTGATGCGTTACGCTAAGGCCGAACACGTCTGCCTGCTGGGGAGTATCGCCGTCACGTTCGGCACCTTGCGCAAGCTCTTCGATAGACGTGGGTTTTCCAGATCTGAGATTCGAAGTCTCTCGTTACATTACGGTCGATTGGTTGTCTTAACGACGAAGACCCAGACGATTCACTACCTCGTGGTAACGCTCAATATCTGTGCGCTTCAAATAATCCAGCAAACTCCTGCGTTGCGAGACCATCTTGAGCAGGCCGCGCCGTGAGTGGTTGTCTTTCTTGTGGATCTTGAAGTGGTCGGTAAGCTCGTTGATTCTCTTGCTAAGTAAAGCCACCTGAACCTGAGGTGAACCCGTATCCGCATCATGGCTGCGGAAGTCGTTAAGAATCTGTACTTTCGTTTCTTTAGCTAAGGGCACTACTAGGATGATCCTCCAGAACAGCAGAAAACCGTCTAACGGCAACCGCTAAGATTAAGTGTCTATTAAGTTAACACGCGTTCAGGAGGCTGTCCAGCGGACCCGTTGAGGCATAGTGGGTCGGTTAAATAAAAGTGTCCGATAAGTCTTAACGACCTCTGAGGTTTCTTCGACGCATAGCGTCGGTATGAATTTAGCCCGGCGTTTGAACGCCGGGAACGGTCAACGAGGTGTTTGCGTCGCGTAGCGACGCCTGAAATAGTCCGAGATTCAATCGTCGCTACGCGACGAAGCGGTTTGAACCTGAGCCCGGCGCTTCCACCCCACGCGGGCTGCCCGCGCGGGGGCCCCGGTTAAAACGCCGGGCTAAAGTCATACCGACGCTACGCGGCGAATACAACACAAGCCAAATTCGAGTTTCCCTGTGTCTCTGTTACCATCACCGCACCAAAATCTCATCTATGCCAAACCAAAAAGCACACACGGTCATTGTTGGCGGCGGCTTTGGAGGTCTCTTCACAGCCCTTGATTTGCAAGGATCCGGTGATATCACCCTCGTCAGCGACGAAGATCATTTTCTATTCACCCCAATGCTCTACGAATATCTGAGCGGCGAAGTCGAGGAGTGGCATATCGCGCCGAATTACAAGGAGTTGCTGGATGAAAGCGTGAACTGCATCCGAGACGAGGTCACCAATATTAATCTTGAGGCGCAGACAGTGTCGCTAAAGAGCGGCAAAATCCTCAAATACGATGTGCTTGTCATTGCGGTTGGCGGTATTTCGAACTACGCGGGAGTTGAAGGCGCGGAGCAACACTCAATTCCCTTCCGCAAGATTGCTCATGCAGACCGACTACGCCTGAAAATGGTTGACGCGCTTGACCGCGTGCCACCAGATCTGCCTCCCCAGGACGTGCAGCGGGCCTTGACCTTTGCGGTCGTGGGCGCAGGAGCCAGCGGCGCGGAGCTTTCAACAAAGATGGCCGACTTGCTACGCGATGCTTTTAAACGGCGCGCGCTTCGTGGTGAACCACGCGTGTTAGTGATTGAGATGGGGGACAAAGTAGTCCCCGGAATGGGCAACGAGATCCGTGAGTTTGTCGAGGATGCGCTTCGAGAGTCGCACGTCGAAGTTCACACATTGACTCGCGTTGTACGTCTCACTGAAAAGACGCTGACCTTTGAACATGCTGGAGAACGGACTGAAATCGAAGCCGCCGCAGTCGTTTGGGCGGGCGGAGTCCGCATGACCCCTTTGATTGAAGGTCTCCCGGTCGAAAAGACAAATCGCGGATTGATACTGATCAAGCCTACCTTGCAAGTTCCATCACACGACAATGTCTTTGCGATCGGAGATATCGCATTCTACAAAGATGCCAGCCCCACTCTCGCCGGCACGGCCCAACTCGCATTTCAGGAAGCCAGTTTGCTGGCACGAAACATCAAAGCTTTTCTTTCGGGCGAGGAGCTGCAAACAAAACATTTCGAGGAACTAGGAGAGGCAGTCAGTCTCGGTACGGAACGGGCCGCCGTGCTCGCCGGCGGGAAAGCATTTGGTGGGCCGCTTGCGCGCCAGGCGCGCTTTGCGCTTTACACATCACGCCTTCCAACCTGGCAACACCGGCTGCGGGTGGGCGCGAGTTGGTTCTTTGAGGGAACCACACCTCGTCCGTTATTACCCTTAGGCCTTCACAGGTAGTTCTGGTAGGGAGCCAGTCGACATGTCCGCTCGCTTGCGAGTGCTGCTAATAATCGTTGTCGTGTTTACGGCGCTGGGTGCGTTCTTGTGGCTGCGCTCGCAAAGCACAGGCCTTATAAACGACACAATCTATTTCGGCAAAGACGGCAAAGCTACCGGATCTGTTTCAGCAAACCCTTCACCGCTGTACTGGACGCCCATGCCTTCGCCTGATCCCTCCCCTCAAGCATCAACCAGTTCGCCCTCCCCGGTTTCTCCTGACGCCTTGAATACCACGACACCTGCGCCGGAAATCACGCCTCCGTCCAAAGAGATCGTGCTCCCAGGAAATTATGTCGGAACACTCAAGCTTATTATTCCAGTAGTGGGCGTGAGACCAGATCAGTTGCTCGACACTTTTACCGACGCGCGCTCTGAAGGACGTGCTCATGACGCCATCGACATTCCCGCTCCAGCCGGAACCCCAGTTGTCGCCGCGGCTGATGGAGAGATCACCAGACTTTTTCAGAGCGAACGTGGGGGCACCACGATCTATCAACTCAGCCCGGACAAGAAGCTGGTGTTTTACTATGCCCATCTCCAGCGTTACGCGGACGGACTTTCTGTAGGTAAATTCGCTCGGCAGGGCGAGGTGATCGCTTATGTAGGCGACACGGGTAACGCCGGCACCGGAAATTATCACCTCCATTTCTCAATCTCCGTGGTTGCGGATCCAAAGCGATACTGGGAAGGCACGAACATCAATCCCTATCCGCTGCTGCGAAGGTGACAAGGAGTACAACTCAAAAGATCGCGTAACGAACCGCAAGGAGTTGGACTGGTCCATTTTTTGGCACGTCGGGGCGGGGGTGAACCTGCAGTTGAAATACCGCCAGACCGCGTTCGTTAATCGTGCAAGCCGTTTTCGGCCAACGAGGGTTTCGGTGCACCTTGAGCGTGCCAGTCCCTGCAAAGTATGTGGGAACACCTGTTGCTAGAATTTACCTGAAGAGCAATTATCATCCTGCTTTGAACCACACCGACATCATGTCGAGAACATACACTGAGGAACACCATGAACGTAATTAGACATACGACTCTCGCTCTATTCATAGCCCTATCGCTGATTGCCGCTGCGGCCTGCGCCACGCAGCCCGCCGGCAATTCCAACAGTCCGATCACCTCCGGCAGCCCTTCACCATCCCCGTCGCCGTCCGGTGAAGTCAGCAAGGCCACCGCTATTCCTGTTACGTTGCCTGTGCTGGATGCGTTGTTTTCGGATGAGGCATTTAAGTCCGGATTGAAATCTAAGATTCAACTTACAGACGATCAAGTAGCCCAACTGCAAAAAATCGCGAGCGACGAGGTTTCAAGACTTCGACAATCGAACACCGAAGAACAAAGCGCCGATCAGTCAACTAAGGCTGAGCAGTCACGCCAGCACGCGGCCGAAGCCATTCGCGCCGTCATTGGAGAACAAAAGACGGAAGACTTTTTTGCGCTGGCACGAGAATCCTGGGTAAAAGGCAGCGAAGTATCCGATACCAGCAAAACCGATAAGACTGATAAGGCCGCCAGCACGAGTGCGCCGGAAACTACGATGCTGCCAGGTCCAAATGCCGTGCCGAAAGACACCCGTGTGGTCGTCAACATCCCCGCGTTCCGCATGGACGTATTTCAGGAAGGTTCACTGGTTAAGTCGTACAAGATCGGTATCGGTTATCCAGAATTTCCACTACCCACCGGTCTAAGGAAGGCGCAGACTATTATTTTCAATCCAACCTGGACGCCACCCGACGAACCCTGGGTAGCAAAAATGAAAAATGTCAGCGTCGGTGAGAAAGTGGAGGCCGGCAGCAAACTGAATCCGCTGGGCCCAATCAAGATTCCCATCGGATTACCATCGCTTATTCACGGTGGGAAATCCCCCGCCAAACTAGGTACGTTTGCGTCTCACGGCTGTGTTGGTCTAACTACGGCTCAGGTTCAGGACTTTTCAAAGCTGCTGGCCCAGGTCGCGGGTAGCGAAATCTCTGACAAGGCCATCGCGTCATATTTCAAAAACAAAACTCAAACTAAAGTCGTGAAGTTGGACCGGGTTGTGCCTGTAGAGCTGCGCTATGAAACGATAGTAATCGAAGATGGAAAACTGCACATCTATCGTGACGTTTACGACCAGGACACAAACACCGAAGAAAACCTGCGCGCGGTTTTGCAAGCGAATGGACTCAACCTTGATGACCTGAGCGAAGCAGAGCGCGCGCAGGTGCTGGAGGGGCTCAATGCGATGTCGCGTCATCCAAAGCCGATTGCCGTCAGCAAGCTGAGTCCCGACGCCTCACCAGCGGCTTCTCCAAACGCTATTGCGGACAAGATAGATAAAAAGACAGCGAAGGCTCAGGCAAAGAAACCTATAGGCAAGAACCAAAAAGAAGTCGTGATCGAGTTGGCGGCTCTCAAAGGAAAGGGTTATCCCGCTCCCGTCAACCTCGATAATGGCACTGGAAAACCTGCCTCCACAGTGGCCGCCGCCCGGCCGCTGCCTTAGTACCGTCAGTTGACGGTCTTACGGTAGGCGACTATGCCGCGGACTTGCGGAAAGGCTCGGCCTTTCCGCTGTCCAGCCCCATCCGTTGCGGCTACATCCCCTTGCAGTTTGGCGGCTCTGCCGCATCGCAGTGGAAAGCTCGCCCTTTTCTGTCAGTCAGCTGAGTCCTTTTGCGGCTCTGCCGCATCGCAGTGCGGAAAGGCTCCGCCTTTCCGCTCACACTATAATTCTCTCGCGGCTATGCCGCCGCACTCACCTTCGGCGCCAGGGCGCCATCTTTCAAACCAGTCTATTCTCGTAGGCAGGTGTGCTCACCTTAAGGCTATCGGAACTAATAGCGCGGCACGCCAACCTCTAACGCATTGATATAGGTTCAGCTAACTCAACCTATGAGCCTCAATCGCAAAGCCGCAATCATACCAGGCGGCACTAAAAGGATTCTTGTATGCGGCTCGGCCGCACAGCAGTGCGGAAAGGCTTCGCCTTTCCGACAGCGGTATTTCACAATGGCGGCTCTGCCGCTAATGCAGATCGAGATCGAATGGCCTACATCTCACGAGATAATCCTTGCTATTACCTCACCTCGGTTCCGAAGGATCGATTGCCTGTTTTCCGCAGCGATTTGGTTAAAGCAGTCACTTGTCGCGCCCTCGATGAAGCCCGTCGTTCTGGACACTTCGCGCTGTACGCATATGTGATAATGCCTGACCATTTTCATTTGATCACAGACTCACCACGAGACTCTTCCGAAATCCTTCGATTCGTAAACGGGATCACAGGAAGACGAATCATCGATTGGCTCAAACAGAACAACCACACAGCTTCTCTAGAGAAACTCCGAATCAGTGATCGGGAGCGACAGCACCGGTATTCGCTTTGGGACCACCACCCGAACGTTCGACTACTTTGGAATGAAAGTATGTTGATGGAGCGCGTACACTATACTCATCAGAATCCGGTGCGCTTGGGATTGGTGGACCGCGCGGAAGACTATAAATGGTCAAGTGTTCGCTGTTGGAATAATACGATGCTCGAAGATGAACCGCTCCATATGGACATCGAAAAGATCGAATGGCGGAAAAGGTGAGTTCAGCGGCATAGCCGCGAAAGAAATATCGCGTGACGGAAAGGCGGAGCCTTTCCGCACTGCGAAGCGGCAGAGCCGCCATGTAAAAAAGAGCGCTCGGAAAGGCGAAGCCTTTCCGCACTGCACCGCGGCGGAGCCGCCTAAGAGTGCGTGCTCGGTCAATGTTTAGCTTTGCGTTTTTTGGCGCTCTTCGCGGTCTTTGCCGTAGTCGCGCCCTTGGCCTTTTTGGCGGGTACGTCTTTCTTTTTCATTTCTCCCGGAGGTTTCACACGATAACGAACCATCACGCAACCATTCCTGAAAGGCTTGCACTCGAGCAATTCCAAATCAATCTGGTTCTTCATTTCGTGAAAGAGCGGTATCCCAGAGCCCAGCAGGACCGGATGAATATTGAAGCCGAGTTCATCAATCAAGCTTGCCTCGAATAGCGGTTTCGCCAACAACCCGCCCCCCATCACGCAGATGTCTTCACCTTTCTGGTTTTTCAAGCTCCGCACAAACTCGGCGGCGTCTTCTGAAATGATTTCAACGCCGCTACCGGGTTTTTCCTTCATCGTCCGCGAGAAAACGTAATTCTTTACCTTCGGAGAAGCGGGATAACCCGAACCCATTCGGAGCGCAACCTCGTAAGTCCTACGTCCCATTACGACTGTGTCGATAGTTTTCCAAAATTCCGCCATGATTGGGGCCACTTCGTCGCTCCACATCAGCCAATCGACCGAGTCGTCTCGCCGAGCGAAAAAATTGTCGAGGCTGTTGGCGCCGCCAAAGATTACCTTTCGCATTATCGTTTCCTTTTGGGGGTCGGGGCAGAAGCGTGACCATAAGGGAGGGCTTTCTCGCGGAGCCCTCCGTAACGGTCGGGCTTCTGCCATGTTTCGTTACGCAGCGCTGGCGGCTTCGCAGGAATCGAGTTCGGGAGCCTCTTCAACCGGTTTTCCTGCCTCACCAAAATATGGCTGGCCCATCTCGATGGCCCCAAAATATTCGTCGATACGATGAAGGATTTCCGCAACCGAATGTGAATGGTAGAGAGAAGTGCGGAAGAGCGCGCCACCCTGTAAGCCGCGCGTGAATTGTCCGGCAAGTTGTTTCATGCGATTGATAGCGGGCGTCTCAGGCATGTCTTCCCGGAGCATATCGAAATACTCAAGCAGAATCGCGCGTTTATCGGAAAGCGTCGGTTGGAAAATATCTCGGCCGCGCATGACGTCTTCAATCTGCCGGAAGATCCAGGGATTGGCCATCGCGCCCCGCCCAATCAAAACTCCATCGCAGCCCGTTTCGCGAAAACGCGAAAACGCACCTTCGATCGTCGTGACATCACCACTGCCAGATACTGGAACACTCACGGCTTGCTTTATCTCTTTGACAAGGTCCCAATTTGCCAAACCGCGATAGCCCTGCTCTTTAGTGCGGCCGTGCAAGGCAATGTGCTCGACACCGCATCCTTCCGCAAGCTTCGCAGTCTCGACTGCATTGATGGTGTGATCGTAAAAGCCGGCGCGAATCTTAATCGTGAGCGGAATCGTGATCGCCTTCCTAATCTCTTTGAGAATGGTCTCGAGGCGCTCGTGGTCTTTTAGCAGACCCGAACCACCACCATGCTTCACAACTTTCGGCGCCGGGCAACCACAGTTGACATCGAGAATGTCGGCGCCGATCTCCTGGGCCATTTCCGCGGCGATGCGCATGCGTTCCGGTTGGCCGCCAAAAATTTGAACTGCAAAGGGCCGTTCGTCCTCGTAAAACCGCATCTGACGTTTTGATTTTGGGTTACTCCGCGTGAGGCCCTCGACTGAGATGAACTCAGACACACTCAAACCCACACCACCCCGTCGCTTGAGCAGACGCCGAAAGGAAACGTCCGTGACGCCGGCCATTGGCGAAAGGATCAACGGAGGGTTGATCTCAATGTCGCGAATCTTGAATGGTTTGATTTCCAGAGTCATTTCATACAGCGGGACGCCTGTTACGGCCTAATCGTCACAGGTGTTCCGACCAGCACGGCGTCGTACAATTCCCGTATGTCCTCATTTTCTAATGCCACGCATCCCCATGTCCAATCGCTCTTCGCCCCGTTTCCGTGAATATAAATTAGACCGCCCAGCGCGGTATGTTGAGGAGGAGCTGCTTTATTGTGAATCGCCCTGACGATCACGTCATGCTCCTTCTGTGAAATCAACTCATCCCGGAGGCCGCGAGTGGCATCCTCAATATTCGGATAACTAACACCCAGAGACAAGTAATACGCACTCTTGTCGTTTTTGGTGAAGACGTAGAAATCGCCTTCGGGAGTGGCGCCATCACCTTCGCGCTCTTTATCCGGGACTGGATTGAAACCGAGCCCAACCTGGTAAGTTCGGACGATTTTTCCCTGGGAATACAATTCCAAAAGCCTCTTGCTCTTGATGACGACGATTCGAGGATCCTTTAAAGGGAGTTTCAAAGATCGCTTCTGCTCGGTCCTTTGCTGAAGCCGTTCAGGCTCGCTGTTCTTCTTTTCTTCACCGTGTAAGACGAAAGGCTTAGCTACAGTTAAGCTCTGCCGGCATGCGAGGGAACTCAAGCACGCGACCAAAGCGATAAAGAAAAAGAGTTGTCTCATAATATGGAGCGGCGGTGGACCGCCGGGCGCCGCCCTCGTCGAACGTTAATCTTAGATCAAAGCTGCGTTAGGTCTAAGGATTCTTCGCTCAACACTTCATAGAGAGTGTGTGCGTCCTTTCGCGAGATCTGGCGCACCGCAGGGACTGAAACAACTCGGATAGTCTTTAGAGTGTTGTGACGACGGATTAGGATTTCGTCGCCGGGCTTAACGGTGTGAGAAGACTTAGCAGAACTTCCGTTTAGGGAGACTCGACCGGCTTCGCAAAGTTTTTGAGCCAGGGTTCGACCGGAACAAAGACGACTCGCCTTAAGGAAGAGATCGAGACGCATGATGGGCAGGAGCAGACTGCAGGGGGCAGACGGCAGGAGGCAGAGATCTCTCCTCGCACGTCTTCAATGAAAAATGGAAAATAAGAAATGGAAAATTTTCCATTCATCATTTTTCATTTCTCATTGAAAATCTGAAGCGAGTTTCCTGCCGACTGCCCCTGCCGTCTGCTCCTGCCTTTTATGGTTTGGGAAAGATCCCGAGGAACTTGC
>JALYTI010000673.1 GCA_030854375.1 Acidobacteriota bacterium
ATTCGGCCATTGACTCGCGCGCCCGTGCATGTGTTTCCCACCTCGGAGTGGATCATGTAAGCGAAGTCTACGGGCGTCGCGCCTCGTGGCAGTTGAATGACCTTACCCATTGGCGTGAAGGCGTAAACATCCTTCGGATAAAGATCGAGCTTCAACGAATCGAGAAAGTCGCGCGAGTCCTTAACCTCCTGCGTCCACTCAACCAGAGAGCGCAGCGCCTGAAAGGCATTGTCGTCGTCGCGCGCACCGCGTTTGCCTTCTTTGTATTTCCAGTGCGCGGCGACGCCTTCCTCCGCAATTTGGTGCATGTCCTCAGTGCGGATTTGTACTTCAAACGACTGGCCTTCGGAACCGACTACCGAGGTATGAAGCGACTGGTACAGATTGTCGCGCGGCGTGGCAATCCAGTCTTTTATGCGACCCGGCACCGGACGCCACGTGTTGTGGATTACTCCCAGCGCCGCGTAGCAATGCCTGACTTCGTTTGGCGTAATCACGCGCGCAGCGACGAGATCGTAAACCTGGTCCAAATCGATCTTTTGTCGTTTGAGTTTTTTCCAGATGGAATAAAGCCGCTTTACACGACCTTCAATACGTACGAAAGGAACCTCCGCTTCCGTCATTTTGGTCTCAATACGCTCGGTTACTACTTTGAGAAAAGCTTCAGTCTCGGCACGGCGCTTCTCTAGTTGTTCGACCAACTCGCGGTAGTCTTCAGGATGAAGGTGGCGGAACGCGAGGTCCTCAAGTTCGCCGCGGAGTTTGCCCATGCCCAGCCGGTGAGCAATCGGCGCGAAAATCTCCATGGTCTCTTCGGCGATACGTTTCCGCTTTTCCGGGTTGAGATACTGAAGAGTCCGCATATTGTGGAGACGGTCCGCCAGCTTGACGAGCACAATCCGCACATCGTCAACCATGGCGAGCAACATCTTGCGTACGTTTTCTGCCTGCTGCTCTTCGCGAGAGATGTTACTGATTTGAGCGATCTTGGTGAGGCCGTCAACCAGATGCGCAATCTCGTCGCCGAAATACTTGCGGATGGTCTCGAGATCCACGAGCGTGTCCTCAACAACATCGTGGAGGAGCCCGGTGGCCACTGACACCTCGTCGAGTTTCATGTGAGCGAGAATGTTTGCTACTTCGAGTGGATGCACGAGGTACGACTCGCCCGAGGCACGCTTTTGACCTTTGTGCTCACGGGCCGAGAAGAGATAAGCACGACGCAACAAATCCAGGTTTGCCTGCGGGTGATTTACCGCCACCGTCTCAACAATTTCTTCAATACGAATCATCTAAGCCTGTAATGCAAGTTGTTTAAGCTCGAAGCGATCAGACTGTACGATTAATTATAACAAAAAGGTGATGCCCGACTGGATAGTCGGGCATCACCCTGATCAAAAGCACGGTAATGAAGTGATTGTCTAACCTTTTGCCGGCGAAGCTGTCTTTTTGGCTTCCTCTTCTTCTTTCTTCTTTTGATTCGCCTCGCTCAGCGCATTCGTACGCTTCTGAGCGACTTCGCGTTGCTTGTCCAGCTCAGTCTTCTGATCCATCTTTCCGTCCATCTCGGCGAGTTTAGAAGCCTCCAATAATAAATTAGTCTTATAGGACCAGGCTGACTCGCTACTGGGATCGTTCTTGATGGCATTTTCAATTTCTTCCAGCCCGCGCTTAACGCATGACTGTGCCGTATTGAACTCCTTCTGATCAGTCGGCTTCTTATACGAGACTGTGGCTCGATTTCCGGCGCCGACAGTTGTCTGTTTATTGGTCGGAAGCTCAGTTATCTTAAAAGAGCAATCCCAGTCCTTGCTGGCCAGCACGACATAGGCCTCAGCTCTTTTTTCGGGGCTTAGGCTGGAATCATTCGCCCGCGCCGCGATCCAGGACCGTAACTTATCGTCCTCTTTAATCGCCCCGTAGAGGTAGGCGATAGCTTTGTAAGCTTCATCATTCTTGGGATCTTTTTCGAGTATCCGCTCATATGCCTGAATGGCCTCGCGCGCTTTGGCTGTGTTCTCGGGAGTTTGAACGCCAGGCCGATATTGAGCATGAATCGTGCGCGCAATGAAGGAAAGTGCGGTTTTGCTCTCCGGATCCATTTCAAGAGCTCTTCGTGAATGCTGCTCGGCCTCGTCAAAATGGCCTTCGCGATAACTGCGTGCGGCCTCATTG
>JALYTI010000147.1 GCA_030854375.1 Acidobacteriota bacterium
GTGCTAATCCAAATAATCTCGCGTAAGTCATGTTGTCCTTAAGAGCGCTATGCCCAGTTTGCGCAGCGCCGAGATGTCCGTTCTCCATCTAAGATCTGAGATCTGAGATCTGAAAATTTGAAATTTGAAATTTGAGATCTGAAATCTGAGGTTTTTCCTCGGAGATCTGAAATCTGAGGTTTTTCCTTTAAGATCTGAAATTTGAAATTTGAAATTTGAAATTTGAAATCTGAAATCTGAAATTTGAAATTTGAGATCTGAAATCTGAGATCATAATTTCGCAGAGCCTGAGCTCGCCATCCCACACTTCATAATCTCCTCTCGAATTTCCTCGAACGTTATCTGAGACAGCCGGCCACCCGTGAATAACTCAATGTTAGTCACATCCGCAATGGCAAATTCCGGCTTCGGAAAACTGTCAAGCTCTTCATCCGTTTCGAAACCTACCTCCGCCAATACTAACCCGAACAAATCGCCTAAAAACATGTCTGCTGAAAACCTTCGCCCCTGAAACTCAAATGGATAACGATTCTTTCGAATTTCGTTTGCTTCAAAGACAGCAAATGTTTCAGCCTCCAGCGCGTTGAGATAGATGTTGGTTATTGTGACGCGCGAAAAGTTTTCGGGGTCAAGCCCAAACTTCTGGGTAAGCTTTATGGTCCACTTATTTGTCTGAGGATCGCGCACCTTCCTCAGGCGAAGTCGCGTACCAGTGATGTAGTTGTCCGTTATTTGCAGGTGAGGACTTGCCCGTGTTAATCCCTCGGGCAGGTCTTTTAGTAGATACCGGCGCTCTCGCTCCACCCGCGCATACTTGCTCTCAGTAGGAACAACCGTGTTCTGATCGGTTAATTTAGCAACTCCCATTTTTCTTGCCAGGAACCCGGCATTTTAACAGTAATGTGTAAAGTTACCGGCGCAACTTTACATACCCGCTTTCGGTAAGTAAACTTCGCGCCTTTTTCCTACCAAAAGATTTACTGGTTTAGGTGGCCGTGGGATGGCTTGGTGCGGATTGATTTGAGGATTCCGAGTCGCGCCGACGGCCGTCCGTTTCGCCTTCTAGTGGTGAAAGGCATTCTGGGAGTTCAGAGTACAACCTTCAGGTTGCTCGTTGCGACAACACGCAAGCTGAAGCTTGTACTCCGAAATGGTTGAACATTCGGCCGCTTACTTATTTGTTTCCTGACTGACTGGCGAGAGGCTTCATCGGCATAGGCAGCCGTCCGTCGGCGTCGCGTGTGAGGGCCATGAACGCAGGATCCGCGCGCAGAGAATCAAATACTGCATCAACGCGGGCTTCCATCATTTCCTTAGCGCGCACTGCTTGGTAACGCTCGTATTGGAAGAAGTGGCGTCGGAGAAGCGCCAACGCTTTCTCGCGTTGGCCGTTCTGCGCGTAAATTCCGGCAAGATTGTATGACGCCGGCAGGAGACTTGCGTTTGCTTGCGCGATCTTCAGAGCCTCATCGCCATGACCGGAGGCTGACATAAACACAGCAGCAAAGACGATGTTGTAAGGATCTTTTGGATCGAGAGCGAGCGCCATTTGCGTATACTCGCTCGCTTTACCTGCATCACCTTCAGAATTCCAATAGACAGCAAGATTGCGATACGCAAGAGCGAGTGGGTATTCCTCAACTGACTGTTCCATCAGCCTGAGTCCCTTCTTGAATTCACCCTCGTGGATGGTGATCTTCCCCAGGCCATGCAAGGCGACCGCGCGTGATAGTGGGTCAGCGTGCATCGT
Organism: Acidobacteriota bacterium; assembly: GCA_030854375.1. Classification (GTDB taxonomy): domain Bacteria; phylum Acidobacteriota; class Blastocatellia; order Pyrinomonadales; family Pyrinomonadaceae; genus PSRF01. The sequence continues at coordinate 1,751 of JALYTI010000147.1, forward strand.
AAGTAGCGCATCAAAGGTTTTTCGTGCCTTATCCCAATCGCCGATGTGATGGCGGTAAAGCTCGCCGAGGTAGCGGAGTGGCGTGGGATCAGCCGGATCCATCGTGTGCGCCCGGGTGTAAAATTTTTCAGCTGTCGAATATTTCGCGCTGAGTTCTGCGAGGAGGCCGCGTTTCATGACGAGTTCAATTCGCGCACTTGCCCGAGGACTGAATACCGGAACGCCCAAAACGGGGGCGTCAAATCCGCTGGCGACTTCTGCTCCTAGTTTTTTCAGTTCCTTCGCAGCATCTTTAGCCTTCTTTGGAAACATGCATTTCTGTTCAAGCACCGACTGATAGAGCTTAATCGCAGACTCTTTATCTCCCGCCAGAGCCTTGGCCTTCGCATCCTTCAGGTGTTCATCAAGCGCACTCTCGCGCGTCTTTACTTCTGCTTCGACGACCTTCTCTATTTGCTCAACCTTGAGACGGCCATCTTTGTTCTCGACTCTTACGACTGGCTTGCCGTCGGGCGTAGCCAGCACTGCTACCGGCAACTTCGACTCACCTACGAGTGTTTCGGCATTGGGGATTTGAGTATCGGCCACCTCCATCGATACGCATTGCGTCGCATATAAAGACAGCGAACGGGAGGCGCGTAGGCTTGATTTCTCTAGTTCATTCTTCGATGCAGGGAACCAATAAAGCACCAGTCCCATGGCTGGCGGATCTTTGGGCGCGCGAATCTTCCATGGCACGTAATAGACCTCGGGACTTGAGCCTGAGCTAGCGCTACCTCCTGCCATCCCTCCACCACCACCGCCCCCGCCCCCTCCGCAAGTGGCCAAGGCGGGTGAAACCGAAAACAGTGCGATTAGAAGAGTCGCCAGCGCTCGAGCAACGGGGGATGTGAGTGATGTTTTCATAGCGTTAATTCTACCAAAGAGTCTATTCAGCTTACGAGAATTGGTTGCGAATTATGGAGTGCAGGAGCTCGACCTAAGACGCGGCTCGCTCATATGAGGCCGTCCCCTCCGCCGCGCTCCTGCCCCCGATTACATCTTGCCCGCCCTCATCGCAGCAAGGCGCTTTTCGAAATTAGTGGTATCCACTTTGTCCGCTTTACCGCGGGCAACGGCGCGGTCAGCGACGGCAAACGCTTCATCTTTGCGACCCGCAGCATAAAGAATTCTCGCTTTGGACGAAAGGTTTTGGAAAGTCTCCTTAACCTTGATCGATTGATCCGCCCACTTTATCGCCTCGTCCCACTTGTCTTCGCCGGCATACGCGCCGGCAACGCTGAGCGGAATTTTCTCGTCCGTCGGATTGGCCGCGATAGCCGCATCCACCTTGCCACGCCAAACCGCTTCCACGTTGGGCACTTCGACGGTGAATGGGACACGCGCCTTCTCCCAACGAATGTTGACGGTCGCGGAATTGTCGCTAACAGGATCAATACTGTACATCAACCATTCCTGATTCTCATTCACCCATTGCGGCTTAACCTTGACGCGCAACGTATCTTTTGCCGCTTCGTAATTGAAGCTTCCCCATTGGTTTGCGACGCTGTTGAAGATAACCGTCCATTCATCCTTCGTGGGAATGGTATGCAAGCTGTAGCTACCCGCGGGAAGTTTCTGGCCATTGATCAAAACATCGTCAGTCACAACAAACTGCGTCGCTTCGTTAGCACCCGTGCGCCATGCGTGGCCCCACGGCACAATGACCGCGTCCTTTGGACGCACATTTTGGTCATCAAGCGTGGCTTCACCTTTCACACTTGCTTGCACGGGTAGAGGATCGCCCCAGATCTTGCGACCTTTAACGCCCGGCCGACTGTAGGTGATCGTTACGTCTGTGACGCCGATGGTCTGCATGACGCTGGCCTTCTGGCTCGGACGCGGAAGACGCACAGCTACCGGAGCTTGAGCCATTGCGTACTGAGCTCCACACAAAATTAGTAGGGCGAGGCCAAAGGAAGAAGTGTAGAAACGTTTCAGAGTAATCATCGTGGGTCTCCTTGTAATGATTTGGTAAACAGAGGACAACGCGGAATCCGCTTACTACCGTTTGCTGTATTGTATCGCTGTCCTCGGAATAAATCTGCCTAATCTGTGCTTATTTTATGGCTTCGCTCGAGATTGTTACCAAATCTGGCAACGCTTTGAATTCTCGCGCACCATCGCCTCGCCCGTTTTGCATGCAAAAGCTGCGGCAAACTCAGGCATGTTCGATAGCGGCCCGTTGACGCGGAAGCGCGAAAGCGGATGCGGATCAGACTGCGCCTGCAACCGGGCCGCCTCGGGTGTGTCCTTCTCCGCCCAGACCTGTGCCCAACCGAGGAAGAAGCGCTGCTCCGGAGTGAAGCCGTCGATATTGGCGGGGCGCGGCTTTCCTTCGAGAGACTTCATAAAAGCCTGGTAAGCCACGGTCAGGCCGCCGAGATCAGCGATTGATTCGCCCGATACCAGCTTGCCCGTCATATTGAGGCCGGGTTCAACCTGGAAAACATCAAACTGTTTGACGATGCAATCCGAACGCGACTCGAAGTTTTTCAGATCCGCAGGCGACCACCAATCCTTGAGGTTGCCTGAGAGGTCAAACTTCGCGCCCTGGTCGTCGAAGCCGTGAGTGATTTCGTGGCCGATGACCGCGCCAATGGAGCCGTAGTTGATGGCGTCATCGGCGTCGGGGTTAAAGAACGGCGGCTGAAGTATGCCGGCGGGGAAGACGATCTCGTTGCGCAGCCAGTTGTTATATGCGTTGACTGTCGGCGGAGTCATGCCCCATTCCGTTTTGTCCACGGGCTTGCCGATCTTGTTGTAGTCGCGCCACTGGCCAAACTCACTGGCACGGATAATATTCGCGGCATATGATTCACGCGAAATTTCGAGACGCGAGTAATCGATCCATTTGTCAGGGTAACCAATTTTCTGTCCGAAGGCGGCGAGCTTGGCGATAGCGGCCTTACGCGTGTCCTCGCTCATCCAGTCAGCGCTCACCAGCCGGTCGTGGAAAGCAGCGATGAGATTGTTGACCATCGTATGCATGCGTTGCTTCGCCTGCGGCGTAAAAGCGCGTGCGACATAAACCTGCCCAAGCGCCTCACCAAGATTGTTGTCAGTGGACGAGACGCAACGACGCCAGCGTGGATACTGCTCCTTGCGGCCCTGCAAGGTTTTGCCGTTGAAATTAAAATCTTCAGTTTCAAACGGCGACGAGAGCGCCGAGGCGGTAACGTTGACGAGATTCCAGCGCAAATATGTCTTCCAATCGTCGACCGATACTTCGGTCAGCATCTTGTCAGCAGCTGAAAAGAATTCAGGGTGCGCCATGTTGATCGACTGACTCTTCGGCAGACCGAGCGCCGCGAAGTAGTCGGCCCACGAGAAGTGGGGCGTGAGATGGTCGAGGTCGCCGGTGTTAAGCATGTGATACTGCGTGGTCGGGTCACGCAGTTCGACGGGCCCGCGCGAATTCTGCGCCAGCCGCGTTTCAATGGTCATCACAGTCTGCGCGTTCCTTGCGGACTGTTCTGGCGAGTCGCCGAGAAGCTGGAACATGTTTGCCACGTGCGTAACAAAATCCGCGCGCAACTTCACAGACCGCTCATCGGTTTTCGAGTAGTAATCTTTGTTGGGAAGACTGAGGCCGCCCTGGCCCGCGTTGCCGATGTTCATCGAGCTGTTCTTCAAGTCCGGCCCTGAGCCGAACCCGAAAAGAACCGGGATACCTGCACGGTGAAAATAAGCAATCACGGCCTCAAGCCCTTTTACGTCCCTGGCGCCGTCAATGCGCGCGAGGTAGGGCGCAAGCGGTTTTGCTCCCGCGGCTTCGCGTTTCGTCTCGTCGACGCATGTGGAGTAGAAATCGCCGATCTTCTGCTCGGTCCCGCCGGCCTTGGCACTAGTGGTCTTGATGGCTTCGTCCAAAATGTTGTGAAGGGTCTTGCGGTTATTTTCAGCGAGGATGTTAAAGCTGCCCCAAGACGAATAGGCCGCCGGTATTTCCGTATTTTTGAGCCACGTGCCGTTTGCATACTGATAAAAGTCCGCACAGGCGGACGTGTTTTTGTCCATGCTCGCCAGATCATAACCGCGTCCCGCTTGGCCAAACGCAGTGGTTCCTGTCACCGAGCTTATCGCCAGCAGCAAACCGCAAGCGACCGAGGAAATGAAAGACTTTTGCGAATTCATCATACAGTTCTCCATTACGTATTAATCATTGTGGCAGATTGAAACACGGCGATGTAGTTGTACGCCGGGCGGCAAACTCGCGTTATTACCCCACACTGGAGCCGGGAAATCCGAGAGTGCGCAATTTTTGCATAATACGTGTCGCCGAAGAATCAGTTTCGTGACCAGTCGGCCTAAAGATGGGATGGAGCGGTACCGCCGCAAAGCTCTGCTTGACAGCGCCTGGAGCGTCGCGGTAAGCGTCATATGGGAACTACTGAAGAGGTGGCTTATAATCAAC
>JALYTI010000674.1 GCA_030854375.1 Acidobacteriota bacterium
GATTTGGGCGGGGTCGATGGCTTGCTGCACGTCACCGATATGTCCTGGGGAAGGTTACAAAACCCCAGCGAGCTTTTTAGAGTAGGCGACAGCATTCAGGTCAAGGTTCTCAAGTTTGATCGTGAACGTGAGCGCGTGTCCCTGGGTTACAAACAATTGTTGCCTGATCCGTGGTCAAGTGTTGAGGAGCGCTTCCCGGTGGGCACCAGAGTGCCCGGACGTATTGCCAGCGTAGCTGACTACGGTGCCTTCGTTGAGCTCGAGAATGGCGTCGAAGGGCTGGTACATGTTTCGGAGATGAGTTGGTCCAAACGTGTAAAGCATCCCAGTAAGCTCGTGAACCCCGGCGACACGGTTGAAGTGGAAGTGCTGAGCGTTGATCCAAAAGCTCGCAGGATTAGCCTGGGAATGAAACAGATTCAGGATAATCCATGGCAAACCTTGCACGAACGCTATCAGGTAGGAACGCGCGTGCACGGTCGCGTAAGAAACCTGACCGACTTCGGAGCATTTATTGAAATCGAGGATGGAGTTGATGGACTGGTCCACGTCTCCGACATTTCATGGTCCAGGCGAATCAAGCATCCGAGCGAAGTGCTGAAGAAGGGTCAGGAAATTGACGCGATCATCACCAGCATTGACGCAGAGAACAGGCGGCTTTCACTTTCGATTAAGGATCTGGAGCCGAACGCCTGGGACAGATTTGTTACTGAACACAAACCCGGCGACGTGGTGCGCGGAAAGATTGCGCGGTTCGCAAACTTCGGAGCATTCATTGAACTCGATGACAACCTGGAAGGGCTCTGCCACATCTCCGAGCTCTCCGAAGAACGAGTGGAGAAGCCCGAAGACGTCGTTCAGCTTGGCCAGGAAATGGAATTTAAGATCCTGCGCATCGATGCCGAGAGCAAGAAGATAGGTCTTTCCGCGCGCGCGGTTGGCAAGGAGAGTGAACCGGTAGTTGACACCAAGGTTTATTCATCGCAAGCAGGAAGCGGCATGGCTTCATTAGGCGAACTCGCAGATTTCGGTCTGGGAAAGGCTGCAGCTGCGTCAGAAGCTGAAGTCGTGCGTGAGCCTGAGCCGAACCGTGAGAATGAGGCGGTGAAAGAGCCCGAGTCCAGACCTGAGCCTGAAACGGAACCAGCTCCTGAACTCGAAGCCAAAGCCGAGGCTGCGCCGAAAGAACCACAAAAATAGCTTCATGCGCATGTTATCCAGGTGTCCCTCTTCGTAATGCAGCCTGTTAAAAACACCACGCCAGGGTTGCCCCTGGTAGCAACGGAGCTTACGCGCAGGTGACAGTTTGCGTTACACCTGATCAGGGATACAAACACTAATGCATGCATCTTGCCCGACGTGATTGTTTTCTGATAGTGTTACGAACTTGATCACACCTCGCCACTTTTCAGACGGACAATGAAGTTTCACTTCTATACTGACATTTTGGGCTGGAGCCATCTTTTTACTGAGGTGATGCATGACTAAAGCGGAACTCGTCGAAGACGTCGCCGAAGCGGCGGAACTCACTAAAAAGGATGCCGAACGATTAGTGGAAATTGTTTTTGAAAGTATTATTGAAACACTGAATCAGGGTGAGAAGATTGAACTTCGCGGCTTCGGTAGTTTCCGCGTGCGCGAAAGAGGTGCTCGGCGAGGTAGAAACCCGAAGACGGGAGATCCGGTGAGCATCCCGGCGAAACGCGTTCCCTATTTCAAACCTGGTAAAGAACTCAAGGAGCTGATTAACGAGCACAACTCACAAGCTAAAACTGCTCCAGAGAACTCAGCCAGCGCCATCTCTGACGGGCCCCGTCAACCCCCCATAATGTAGGGCCTCCGCCAGGCCAGAGGATTTCAAGATTGGACAGGCTCTGGAGTCCGTGGCGTTACGAATACATCGCTTCCGGAGGCGCTGCGGACCCAAAGATACACGGCTGCATCTTTTGTAATCTACAGGCTGACCCCGGCAAGGACCAGTCAAATTTCGTTCTTCATCGCGGATCGCATAACTTCATCGTCCTCAATATCTACCCTTACGTCAGCGGGCACCTGCTCATTGTTCCTTATGAGCACGTCGGTGAACTAGACGCGGCCACCAGGAAAACAACCGACGAATTAATGGAGCTGACCAAGCGCTGCCAAACCGTGCTTCGCGAAGTGTACC
>JALYTI010000675.1 GCA_030854375.1 Acidobacteriota bacterium
ACAGTCATAGCGGGCGCTTAAGAGGGTGAGCAACAAACGCCTGATCGGCTCTTCATCGTCGATGACTAGTATCTGCGGTTTGTTATTACCAGCAGCTGCGATGATAGACGCCATTAGCACTATAGGAGCGACCCGCCACGTTTCGCGAATCGGTATTTAATTTGCCAAATCCAACACTTCTCTAACCTTTCGCGCCGCGGTAGCAGCGTCAAAGGGTTTCTGAATAAAATTTAATTTTGCATCAAGCAGTCCGTGACGAACGATGGCGTCATCGGTATAGCCTGACATGTAGAGCACCTTTAATCGCGGTCGTATATCCGCCAGTCGATCTGCGAGTTCACGTCCACTCATCTGTGGCATCACGACGTCAGTTATCATCAGGTGAATTTCTGAATCATGCTGCGCGGCAAGCTCGAGAGCTTCTTCTCCGTTGGCTGCGGAGATCACGTCGTACCCCTGATCCTCCAGGATGGCCTGCACTATCTTGCGTACCTGATCTTCGTCTTCAACGAGAAGCAGCGTTTCTGTCCCTTTTGGCGCCGAGACTATTCCGGCGCTAACTTGATGGTCCGCAGCCATCGCATCGACGCGTGGCAGATATATTTTGAAGGTAGTGCCCTTCCCAAGTTCGCTGTAAAGCCAGACATTCCCGCCACTCTGCTTGACGATTCCATATACAGTCGCAAGTCCTAACCCCGTGCCTTTGCCGGCGCCCTTAGTGGTGAAGAAGGGCTCAAAGACATGCGCCTGGAGGTCGGCCGCCATTCCACAACCTGTGTCGCTAACCGCAAGCATTACATAAGGACCAGCGATAGCCGCATGACGGAGCGCATAGTCCTCAGAAAGCATCGCATTGCCGGTTTCGATCGTCAGTTTCCCACCCGCGGGCATCGCGTCTCGCGCGTTTACAATCAGATTCAACAACACTTGTTCAATTTGCCCGGGGTCAGCTTCTACTTGTCCGAGGTCCGGATCAGTCAAGGCAAGGAGGTCTATATCTTCACCTATCAGGCGACGTACCATTTTCTCGAGATCAGAAACAATGCTGTTTAGATCCAGAATCTTGGGTTGTAGAATTTGTTTGCGACTGAAGGCGAGCAACTGACGAGTTAGACTACTAGCCCGATCACTGGCTTTCTTGATTTCTTCAACGCTTATGCGGTGCGGACTTTCCTGAGGCAGCTTCGCTAAAATGATGCTCGAATAACCCCCGATAACAGTGAGGAGATTATTGAAGTCGTGCGCCACGCCCCCCGCCAATTGCCCGATTGCTTCGAGTTTTTGTGACTGCCGAAGTTGTTCTTCACTTTCGCCCAGTGCTTCTTCGACTCGCTTGCTTTCTATGAACTGGCCAATCTGACCACCGATGGTCGCCATCATCGCAAGGAGCGCTGGATCCGGCTCTCGAATCGCGTGGCTAAAGAATTCCACGACACCCAACACTTCCGATCGGAACCAGATCGGGAAACCGCAGGCTACGTGAAAGCCCACTTTGGCGGCGATAGATAATCTGGGGAAGTTCGTATCTTGTACAACGTCGGAAATCCAAACAGGCTGACAATTCGTCCAGACTCGTCCGGGAAGTCCAACTCCCATTGCGAAAACCGCGTCACGACTGGCTTGCGCGAATTCCTCAGCGTCCGCCCCCGGGGCCTGCCATATCTCAGTGCAACGCATTACATCCGGTGCGTGTTCGACTGTCCACAGACCACCGTATTCCCACCCCAGGCGTTCACAAACGGCCTGGAGAATTTTCTGCACCCCTTCACTAATCGTGTTTGATTCCGCAACAGCGCGGGTAACGGCGTATTGCGCAACCAAACGGTCCTCAGCAGTTTTTCTTTCCGTGATGTCCCGCAAATAACCGGTAAACATTGGCGCACCTTCGAATTCAATGCGGGTAATAGTTAGTTCGACGGGAAACTCTGAACCCTCCCTGCGCTGTGCACTCAGCTCAAGCCGCCTTCCCAGGTTTCCAGCTTCGCCAGTTTCGAGATACCGTGCCAGTCCATGACGGTGCTGCTCTCTAAAGCGCGGAGGTATCATCAGTTCCGCCAATTCCCTGCCGCTGGCCTCTTCGTGCGTGAAACCAAAAGTTTTTTCTGATGCTGGATTCCAGTCAACGATCATTCCCTGGTGGTCCATGGTGAAGATGCAATCCAGCG
>JALYTI010000676.1 GCA_030854375.1 Acidobacteriota bacterium
GAAAATGAGAAATGAGAAATGGAAAATGTGGAAAGAACCAAAGCTTCCATACATCATTTCTCGATGATCATATTGGCCTAAAACAAGGTTCCACTATCCCCGGGAAGCATGGCCTTGCGGACAAGCGGAATCGGCGGACCACCATATTTCAAGAACTCATCGTGAAATGATTGCCAGGCTTGCTTGCCTCCGCGTGAAGCTGTCCAATCCTGTCTTAGTTTTCGGATCATCAGCTTGCCCATCGTGTAATTGAGATATGCAGGATCAAAAGTACCGCGCGCGGCTTGCTGCCGGGCGTTTGCCGGATCCTGATAACCCTGCTCCACAAACATTCGCTCAGACTCCTCGACGGTCATCTTGCCGGTATGCATCTCTATAGCTGACACGAAACGCACATTGCGAAGCAGCGCTTCGAGAAGTTGGCCAATGTGCATTTCATCCGAGCCATTACCCAGCCCGGCCTCCCACATCATCTCCTCGGTGTAATGAGCCCAACCCTCGGCAAATGCGTAGCCAACAAATAACTGACCCAGCTTCGACGACGATCGGTTTGCATGCAGGAACTGCAAGAAGTGACCCGGCCAAACTTCGTGCACAGACGTGAACAGCAAACTTCCCTGCCCCGGAACGTAAGCATCTTTCTCCTTCTGAGACCAGCTGGGATCAGGAGGCGCGATGTAATAAATCGACGGCAATCCTTTTTCGTAAGGCCCGGGAATGTTGATATAGGCAAAGTTCCAGCGACGATAAGCAGGAGCTTCAGCTACCTTCGCTTCTTCCGTGCCGGGAATCGTGACCACGTTTTTTTCAAGGATGAACGCGTGCAGATCGCCGAGTTGTTTGCGAGCCATCTCAACTGGACCGCCAATGGGTTTGTTAGATTGCGCTTTGGCAACACATTCCGTAATCGACTTTCCCGGAGCGTAAGTCGAACAAGCTTCCTTCAACGCCGCAAGGTTTCGATCCAGGTCTTGCCGCCCGACGTTGGCGAGTGTGTCGAGCGACACATCAACGCGCTCCGTGGCTTTAAGCATTTGGCTGAACTTCTCGCCTCCGAGAGCGAAATCGTTCGTAGCGGTTGCCTCCTGCGATTTGAACCAGCCATCCATGTCCTTCATCGCGTTGATGGCGCCGTCGTTTGCAACTTTGAAATCCTTCTGTAGCTGTTCGTCTTTTACAGACGCGAAGATGGCCGGCACGTCCTTTTCATAAAAGGAGATCAAACCGCCGTAAGTTGTGTGCCCTATGTTGACGAAAGTCTTCGGCAAGGGTGTGCGCAGGTTCTTGCGAATCTGATCGATGGCAACGGGAATGGCCCTGGCATAGGCTGTGTAAGCGCGAAGGCGCTGGTCGAGTGGAGCATACTCACGCGAGACGTAAACGTCAGGGTCGATCGCGTCAGCGTAAAACTGAGGACACCGAAACGGCCATTCCGCCGTTTCGAGCCAAAAAAGATCGCTGTCAATTACGGAAGCAACGTAATCGCGTTCGAAGCGTTGTCGTTCATCAAGCGCGCTATCCTGAAATCCGGTTATCCGATCTTTCTGGGCGTGCAGACGTTTGGCCTCTTTAGCCATCCCATCCACCGTCCAGTCCGGCAGCTTCCCATCAAACTCATGCCGGCCCGCGCGTACAGCAAAATCCGGATGGGCCACGAAATATGCTTCGAGAAAGCCGTTAACATACGAATCCCAGGATTTGGAGTCATCAGCCTTCGTCGCGGATTGATTATTCTGCTGAGTTTGTTGACATCCGAAAGAGAACAAAAGAACGGCGATGACACTGGCTGATGCAATCCTCAACAAGAGTTTGATTGACATTCTGTACAAATTCCCTTCAAGCGTACTGGAAAGCTTAAAGTTCAGTGTATGAGAGCGCCAAACTCAAGTGCAAGCGAGGTGCTGACTTTGAATGCCAGGATCGGACTTCAAACTTATGCTGCTGATGCCAGGCACGAAAGCGAAAGCTTGGATAAACGGAGCTGTATCCGACGAGTTGAGACTTAGGATTACAGCAACGTGGCTTTGCTCATGAGCAAAAGCGCGGATGTACCGGGATTTCCATGAAATTCTTTCAGCAAGCAACCCGAGCGACTCCGGCACGCGACCCCGAGGCTCAACAAGAGCGGGGGCAAGCCCGCCTTCCTGACCTCGAGCTCATAAC
>JALYTI010000677.1 GCA_030854375.1 Acidobacteriota bacterium
GGGCTACATTCATCCGACGCTACGCGTCGATGAGTTGTCGTGGCGGCCTTTTCGTAAAGCCACACTGGCACTCTTGTGGTTTGATAAATCACGACTTCGGTCGATGCCGATGCTTACGATGCTTGACTTCGTGTCGAGCTTCAGCCTCTTCGATCGAATGAGTTTGGGTGAGCTTCGAGTCCGCTTTAGCCATCTTTACCAATTTCTGATAGTGAGTGTGAAGTGTTTGAATTTCTGCCTCAGTTAGATCTTCCACGTCGATCAGTCTATTGCTTGCACCTTCAAGAGCGGCCACGATTTCGTTGAGTTTTATATGGATGGCAAGGGCATCCTTGTTTTGGGTGCGCTGAATCAGGAAGACCATCAGAAACGTGACTATCGTTGTTCCAGTATTGATGACGAGTTGCCAGGTGTCTGAGAAGTGAAACAATGGTCCGGTGAAGCCCCAAACCACAATAACGGACAAGGCAAGAATGAACGACATTGACGTTCCCGTGGCTTTGGTAGCCTTGAGCGAAAACCGCTCCAGAATCTGGCTGAGTTTGTTACCTTTCTTTCGCACCATAATGGCCTCCTTTAACTCAGATGATCTTAGGAACTGAGATGTTTTTGTTTCAGAGAAATATTGATCCGAACGCGCAGCAATCAAGTCCGCAGAACTCCACGCGGCTCTGCCGCCGCACAGTGCGGTAAGGCTCTGCCTTACCGTTGAGTCTCTCCCAGACTATTGGAGGCTATGCCTCCGATTCATCTATCACGTACCTGGTAAAGATCTTAACTTTTCACTCAAGTGAGAGCGGTCGGATAATGTATGCAATAGCGGTCCTTCAGATGTAAATTCCACAACGCTAACCGATCCTACGGGACACACCAATCGGTAACGAAAGCGTCCCACATCAATTCCCAGCAAGCCACAGAGAATGATTCGAATCGTCGCTTTGTGAGAAACGGCTAAAACGTTCCCATCGTCGAACCTCTCCCTAATCTCCCCGATTACCTGTAAACCGCGTTGTGCCACTGCCACTGCTGGTTCTCCTCCCGTCGGCGCATGCCATGCAGGATCGGCGAGCCAACTCACATAATCGTCGTGAAACTCGCGTTCGACGATCTCTCTCGTGAGCCCCTCCCATTTGCCATATCCAATTTCTTTCAACTCGTCGCGTGCTTCGTACTTCATTCCCAGCGCGTCACAAATCGGTTTAGCGGTGCTGCTTGCTCGCCACAGACCGCTGGAAAAAACTGCGTTCCACGATTTATGTCGATAGAGGGACGAGAACGCCTGGGCCATCTCCAAACCTTCGGGTGTTAGTTCCGGATCCAGTCCCGAGCCACAGAAGACGTCTTCGCGACTTAGTTCGGTTTGTCCATGGCGAAGGAGATAGAGACTAAGGCTCATATTTGGGAGGTACGAGCGGTTGGTTGAAGGAGAAATTCGGAAGTTCGTCTGAGTTACTTCGGACGCACTGAGCCGCTGATCTTCTTTCTTGTTGTCTGACCCGTTTCCAACACGGGTATTCCAACATCGACGTCGTCATGAGGTTGCGGAATCACGTGGATAGCCACAACCTCGCCGACTTTTCTGCCGGCAGCAGCTCCGGCGTCCACAGCACTTCGCACCGCAGCCACATCACCTCTAACTATTGCAGTAACCAGGCCGGCATCGATCTTTTCCCAGCCCACCAGTCTTACGTTGGCGGCTTTGACCATCGCGTCAGCAGCTTCGATCATCGCTACCAAGCCTCTGCATTCAATCAAACCGAGTGCTTCTGCCATATATCCTCCGAATCTGCGCAGGCGCGATCGAGTCCCAACATTCCCGAGTTCTTCCGAGACCAAAGGCGTTTAGGGTATTAGGTTTTGAGGCGGATTGCCAACTGAAACAGTCGACGCGACAATTTTGGAGTGCGCTGACTTGTCAGCGCTTTTCGTCGGCCGGATGTGTCGCAGACTGCTGGTGCTGAGCTAAGGGTTAGATCGCGGCGTCAAGCCGCCGCGGATGAAAAGCGGCGACGAGTCGCCGCATCCAAAGTGGGAAGGCCGATCAAGCGCTAATAGCTACTCGGGCCGGTTCTTGAATCGGAATTGCTGCACCATCAAGCTGCAGAGCACGGAGCAGAATTTCCTGATGCCGTAAAACAAACGCGTCACGCTCAGAGTGTAGA
>JALYTI010000148.1 GCA_030854375.1 Acidobacteriota bacterium
CGTGAAAGGCGCTGACTTGCTCCTTCAATGAAAAATGAGAAATGAGAAATGGAAAATTGCTTCGCTAGTTGAGGCAGAATAAACGACAGGACAGGCAGGAATGCCTGTCCTACTCCTCACTAAACCGTTGCACGCGGAAGCGAGAAAGTTTGATCGGCTTTCCTTGTGGTATACCGGCCTTGCGTGCCGCAATGTCCACTTGCTTCCTCGCCGTATCCACTCCTTCTATGTCGGGCAACAGCAATCCACGCAACAAGCCGGATTCATCCTCGACGATCACTCCGTAAATCGCCGGATCAAGATCGTCAAAGCTTGCCGGCTCGGACGCTGACAGAACATCAACCGAGTAACACAGATCGGGGAGTTCGCTAGCCGCGACTGGCTCAAATCGCGGATCCCGCGTCGCAGCACTGATCGCGTTCATGATCAATTCCTCGATCAGAGTTTGCTTCACCGGTTCAATTGTTCCAATACAACCCCGCAAGTCTCCATTCCGAGTCTTAATTGAAACAAAACAAGCTGCGCGGGCCGCGAGAATTTCAGAAGCATTGGCCGGTGCGGAGATTTGCGTTCCGGTGCCCACGAAAGTCTCAATTACCATGCGAGCGAGTGACGCCAAATCAGAAACGTCCTGAACACTCTCGGCCGCAGCGACTGCGGCGTGAGACTGATCTACTCCGTTGTTAGTGCCGGCGAACTTCGCGCCTTTTGCGTTAGTCAATTGAGCCACCAGGTAACCGACTCCAAACGGCGCCTCATAGTGCAGGACCTCACACGCTTCGGGTAATCCTCCGGTAGCCCCGAGCGCGACCAGCATGGATCTAAAACCGCATTCGCCTGCCGTCCGTCGCAGATCCTGATCGATATCGATGATGCGAGCGGGCGAGTTTTGTTGAAGCGCGCTAACTACCTCGTCATCAAATCTGTACGCGGTCGGGCTATAACCGGCCGGCGCTTCAGGTTTCAAACGATGGCTTAAATCTCCACTAGCGACAAAGGCAACGGATCGCCCCAGCGCATCCACGGCCTTCTTAATACAGGCACCAAAATGCAAATGGTCTTCGTTTGACAAAAAGCTGTAGCCAAGTGCTACGACACGACCGTTCCATCCATAGCGACCGAGAAAGTAAAGCGGGACGGCTGCACCATGGTCCAGATCGCAGTTTCCGATGCTCAGCACCTCGTATTCTTCCTGGGCAGCGGTTTTAGTTATCGTTTCCAGCAGTTCTTGATCGAGTGGGAACTGAACCTTAGCCGCAGGAGCGCGGAACTTTGCAAAGTCGCCGCAAAGATTAGGAGAGTGATAAGCAACGAAGGCTCGCGGATCGAGCGGGGCGTGAGGTGAGATGAGCACGACCGTTTCAGCGCCGGTTTCGATAATGCGCCGGGTCAGTTCCGCCATCGCATCGATCGAGCCACGCACTTCTGCGATGGCATCACCGCCCACCTCCGGAACCATTATCGGCGGGTGAGGAGCAATACCTGAGAAAACTATGGCGCTTTCGTTTCCCATGGATCCCTCCAGTAACAATGAAAAGGCAAGAGGTCTCTGAAGTGGAAATTAGATCATTCGAGCCGTCGAGCGGCTGCGCCCAACGATTGGATCAGGACTCATTGTCAGGGAACACCGGCATTTTACCACACGAATTGCTCTTCATATGAGAAGACCACTATCATGATTCGAAAGCTGATTTTGGGGCGAATGAGTTCAGAGTCCAACCGTAATGAAGTTCAGAGTACAACCTTTAGGTTGCTGCCTGGTAACCACGCAAGCTAAAGCTTGTACTCTGAACGTAAATCCAAGAAGTTCAGAGTCAACCTTCAGGTTGCTTATTTTAGTATCGAGACAAGCATGACGACTGAAGAATTTGATGTCTTGATCGTAGGGGCGGGGCCGGCGGGTTCATTTGCTGCAGAGCGATTGGCTCGCGGTGGCGCCCGCGTGGCGCTATTTGACGGGAGGCCTGAGGGATCGCCGAAGGCCTGCGGCGGTGGTGTAACCGCCAAAGCACTCAAAGCATGGCCGCATCTGCTCAACGCCGTGGGTCGAACTGTAGACGAGTTGGAGATGTATTCTCCCTCGGGCAAGCGTTTGCACCTGAAGCTCGACGAACCTTTCGCCATCTATTCGCGCATCGCTTTTGATTCCTATCTCCGCGACCTCGCGGGAGAAGCCGGCGCGGAAGTCTTCTTTGAAAAAGTCGGCTTTAAGGGAATCACCCAAACCAAAACTGGTTGGCGAATTCGCGCTACGAATGGGGATGAATGGTCCGGGAAAATGTTGGTGGGTGCTGACGGCGCAAACAGCGCGATAGCAAAAAAGCTCGCTGGTCCCCTACAGGCTTCAGATATGGAAGTTGCTTTTGGTTATCGAACACCGCTGGCCAATGAAGGTGATTCGCCAACCGTGATTGCGTTTCTTCCTCAATGGGTGGGTTACGCCTGGGCATTTCCACGTCTGGATCACATCTCTTTTGGCATTGCCACAACCCAGGAGGCGTTTGAACATGAGGCGCTGGACCGTCTCTTGTGGCAATTCATGCTTGGATACTACCGGCAGCGTCGGGATGGACATGCAAACATCTGGCAGAGTTCCCAAACGCCCGGTGATGCAGCCATAGAGAAAGATTTACGGTTGAGCGCCGAACGTTACGCGGCGCGAATCCCTGGTCTTGCTGATAAAACCTGGGACAATCGAAGCGCGTGCGGCGAAGGCTGGGCTTTACTCGGTGACGCAGCCGGTTTCGCAGACCCGGTTACCGGAGAAGGCATTTACTACGCGCTGCGTTCGGCGGAACTTTTTGCGGAATCGTTTCTTGAGGGCCGGCCGGAAGAATATGAAAAGCGCTGGCGCGAAGATTTCGGCGGCGAACTGCGACGCGCTTCACAAATGCGCCGGCGCTTTTACGGAAACTTCTGGGGTGCTCCTTTCACTGAAAGGATGATTGAGTTTGCGCAGGGTCATCGGGGAATTAAGAAAGTGCTTGGTGACCTTGTCGCCGGCGACCAGGGTTACGTAGGTCTGAAGAAGAAACTTGCGCGCAAGGCGCTTCGACCGATTTAGGGGCTACGTGCATCAGCGGAGGCATAGCCTCAAAGATGTAAGAGTTAGTGCCGGAAAGGCCGAGCCTTTCCGCACTGCGGGGCGGCCGAGCCGCAAAAGCGTAAGGTTAGCGCCGGAAAGGCCGAGCTTCTCCGCAGTGCGAGAGCGGCAGAGCGGCAAAACCGCGAAGACTTTCTCTTAAGCGAACTCTTCTCCAAAAAGTGCGAAGACTTCTCCTACAACGCCGAGACTTCTCTTCAGAACACTTTTCTAACCACGGTCGGCACTTGGATTCGTCTTACACGTGAGTACTAAGGAGCGAGGCGTTTGGTGCTCCAGCCGCGGTCTGGTTGGCGCTCATACAGGATTCGGTCGTGTAGTCGACCCAAACGGTTTTGCCAGAATTCAATCCGCTCAGGTTTCAATCTATAGCCGCCCCAATGCGCGGGACGTTTCACCGAACGGTCGCGATAAAAGTCATCCAACTCGGCGTAACGCTTTTCCAAAATTTCGCGACTTTCAATGACTTCGCTCTGTGGTGAAGCAAGGGCGCCAATCTGGCTCTCCCGCGGACGCGTCTCGAAGTACTCATCCGACTCCGCCGGAGAGATTCGCTCCACCTCACCCTCAACCCGCACCTGTCGATCTAATTGTACCCAGTATAAAACGAGTGCTGCGCGCGGATTGTCATCGAGCTCGCGGGCTTTCTGGCTTAAGTAGTTTGTGTAGAAAACGAAGCCCTGCTCGTCTGCGTGTTTTAGAAGCACCATACGTGCTGAAGGCTTCCCATCCCTGGTTGCCGTTGCCAGGGTCATCGCATCGGGCAAGCGAGACCCCGAAGCGATCGCGTCATCAAACCAGCGCCGAAAAAGTTTCAGGGGATCGCGATCAGCGGTCTTCTCGTCGAGATCTTCAGCGGTTTGCTCGTTTCGAGTTTCACTCATGTATAAATATTAACCGCAAAAGTATTGCCAGGAAGGCTAAGTTTGGGTAGTGGCCTTACTTGAAGCCGTGCACGCCGGGGCAGTAGCCCGACTGTTAAGGAGGGCTCTAATGGTTCAAATCGAAGCCCTCCTTAACAGTCGGGCTACTGCCCCGACGATGCAAGCCAATAGCTGGTAAGCGAGATTAGGCCCACTACCTAAGGTTGCGTCCCTTTGCGGTTTCATCTCATTGTTTTGTATAGGGCGCCAGGCGAAGTTTCAGTTCGTCAGGAATCGGCACGGTTTCAAATGTATCGCGCCGCACTGAAGCCAGCACGAAATGAGCGTGCGCTATCAGCAAGTCTTCCCCTTTGCGTCTTACTTCGAAATCAAGCCGCATCGACTTGTTGCCAAACCGTCCTACGTAAACGGAAACTTCGAGCAGATCATCCAACTGAGCGGCGTGATGGAAGTCGCATTCAAGATGAACGCGCGGAAGCCAGACATCGAGTTCGTCGAACATGACGCTATACGGCAAACCGACCGCGCGAAACAATTCTGTCTCGGCAAATTCAAAGAAACGAATGTAAGCACCGTAGAAGATTATGCGCGCGGCGTCCACGTCGCCCCATCGCACGCGCTCTTCGATTGTGTATTTTTTCGGTTCTGGCATGCGTGGCTCTTTGCGGCCCTTCGCGTAGGCTTTGCGCTCTTTGCGTTTAAATCTTATGACACAAGCTTAACGCAAAGTTCGCGAAGCGGATCGCCAAGAACCGCAAAGAACACTCAGCGAACACGGCTGGTGCGCCGCTTAAGAAAGTCTATCAATACAAATTGCGAAAGGTTTCCCGGATTGGCGAAGTAGGCTTTGCCATTGGTCATCGCAGTCATTTGCTTCACAAACTCCACCAGGTAAAAGTCGCTCGCCAGCATGAATGTATTGATCATGATTCCCGCTTTGCGACACGCCTGTACCTCTTTGAAAGTGGCTTCCATAACAAATGGATCGCCACCCATCGAGTTCTTGTAAAGCCGGCGCGTGCCACCGGCATTTGCACCGGCATTCTTTCCTTCGCTGCGATTTACTTTTGAACGGCTGACAGGCAGGAATGCCTGTCCTACGCCCTCCACAAAGCATGCCGTTGGCTTTCCGTCCGTGACCATTACGATTTGTTTCATCTCTTTACGCTGCGATTGCAGGATGCGGCGCGCAAGTCTCAGTCCTTCGGCAGTGTTAGTGTGATATGGACCAACCTGGGTCGTCGCCAGTTTCGCCAGGGGTAACTCTTCCGCGGAGTCATGAAACAGCACGATTTTGAGCGAATCGCCTGGATACTGAGTCCGAATCAAATGCGCCAATGCCAGCGCGACTTTCTTCGCCGGTGTAAAACGATCTTCGCCATAGAGAATCATCGAATGTGAACAGTCGAGCATCACTACCGTTGCGCACGACGATTGATAGTCACACTGATGAACGTGAAGGTCGCTGTATTCAAGATTGAGTGGGACGGTGAGGCCTTCGCGTTGAATCGCCGACAGCAGGGTTGTGTTCACATCAAGATTGATGGTGTCGCCAAACTCATAAGGCTTGCTGGCAGCCGCGGCTTCCACGCCGGTGGAAAGGTACGAAGTATCGTGGCGTCCCATCGCACTCTTACCCAGGCTTCCGAGCAGATTTCTCAGGGTTTTATAGCCAAGGAAATCCAGTCCTTTTTCGGTTACCTCAAACTTGACGTTACGCGGCAAAGGTTCTGAAACCTCCGGATTACCGGGACCTCGAGGGTTTCTCAGTTTCCGGTCGGGTTGCGCAGATTCTTCTCGTAATGACAAGTAGCCCTCTTCAACCAGCCGCTCAATCAATTGATTGAGCATCTCCTCAAGCATCGAGCCCGTAAACTTGCCTTCGTTGTCGGCGAGCATCTCCTTAATCTGATGCTCATCCAGCAGACCCTGGTCCATAAGCGCCTGTAGCAATGCGCGTCGCAACGCATCCAGCGACGTATCGAGAGGGTTTCGCTGGCGCGTCCAGTAGTAATCGTCGTCATACCCCGAATCGAGCAGCGAGTCAGATAGTCCTTCCATCAAGTCGCCCAGATTGAGCGATGAGATGTCGAGACCTTTGAATTTTGAGTAACGAGTAAACTTCATAATTAAGACTATATTAGCGGTACTGACCTCATGACCCGATCGTTGTACTAAGGGCGAGCACTCAAACAAC
>JALYTI010000149.1 GCA_030854375.1 Acidobacteriota bacterium
TCCTTGGGCCGACCAAAGCACGAGGGATGGGTAGAAGGCCACGGCTATGCCGGCAATACGCGCCACCCGGAAATTATGGAAGACTTGCTGGGCACACAAGAAGATGATTACGGCGGTCGCCGCCCCGAAACCCGAATTCATGAGTTGGACCGCAAGCATGTTGCGTCCGATAAGTCCGTAGACAGCAGCAACCAGGTAAACCATTCCCCATCCTGAACCTTCTCCGCTGCGGACAAATGTGTTTGCGATCGACTGATAGTATTTGTCCCCGCCCCAACCTCGGAGCTGAGCGGTGCCAAAGAAGTCGTAGGTTATTGCGTCCCCGCCAAAAAAATCTTGAGCCTTAAAGACGAAAATTGCCGTGCCCAGTATCATGCGGGCGAGAAGCGCCGTAATGAAAAGCCTTAATAGGAAAGTACCATTCGCTCCTTGTTTATAAGAATAATATCCTGCGATTGCTGCCAGAGTTGCGCATAACAGCACGGCTTTGGCCGCGTCTACACTCGTTACCAGACCATAATCCGCCACGTGAGGGGCAACCAAAGGCGGCACCAAAAGTACGATGCCAACGCACAAGACGAGATATAGCAATGTAAGGAGGGCATTCATATCGATGACGATGAACTAAACGTCGTCGGGTAGATCCTTTCGCGTTTTTCGTTCAATCAGGAATCTATCTTCCTCGCTCAACTCTTTCACAGGCTTCGCGGGTACACCAGCAAAAAGATAGCCTTCTGCCGTCAGTTGACTGGTAATCACGGAGCCTATGCCAACTATGCACCTTGAAGGCAACGCTCCACCCGGCGCAATTCGGATTTCTGAACCAACGTAGGCGAAGGATCCTATTTCAATTGGACGCGTTCGTTGCCTGTTGTGAGTCCATAATGAAGAGTTTCGACCACCGAGAATCGATCTCCGACCAATCTCCACTCGATCCGTAAAATCTATTTTGTGTCCTGCGGTAATAATGCTTCCAGCGCCTAGTAGGAAGCGCGGATCCGTAGGGTTGACAACGTCCGGATCAGGTATCGAGTTGATTTCATTCATTCGAATTATTTCTGCATACCGTCCGATGACTACTTCATTTCCGCCGCGAATTATATTCAGATGTCCAATCTTGACATGGTCACCGACTACCAGTTTGTCGACTCCGATAACTGCATTGAGATGCCCAATACTTACATCGTTATCAATTTGACATTCCTTAACGTCGATAATGCTCAACCCCACGCGCACTCGCTTTCCAATGCGGTAACCGAAAAGTAAGCGATATGCCGGGCGTTTGAGAACCGAGGGGAGCACAGCTATGCAGGCGAGCACTGCGAACCGAGATTTGCTAGTGCCACGCATCCTCTTAGTTAAGTCCCCATTTGCATTGCTTCTCGTAGCACCACTGCCAATTTTTTCGTCTGCTCGGAAAGACAATAATGCTTAACAACATGAGATCGACCGGCGGCGCCCATAGTGCTGCGCAATTTCGAGTCGGAAAGTAACTTCCCGAGCGCATCAAGCCATTCTTCGTCCGTCCTGGCCTGAAAATACGTGATGCCGTGTTCACCAATATCCTCGATCGCGCCCACAGGCGAGGCTACATAGGGAATGCCGACCGCCATGTACTGAATTGCTTTGAATCCTGATTTACCGCCAGCCCAGTTCTCTGCATAGAATTCAGGATTAACAGGGTAAAGACCAACATCGATAGATTGAAAATCTTCGACCTCTCGCTCCAGCTTCCATTTAAGATTCTCCACCTCAAGGCCCAGAACCTTCACTTCTTCCACGCCAGCGCCCACAATTTTTAACTTGAAGCGGTGCGTCGCTGCCAGATGCTGCAATACTGGAAAGATTGATTGCAGGTAGGGGAACGTCGAGTGGGTTCCGATCCATCCCAACACGGGCTGACGATTCTGTAATTTGGGAACCGGTCGGAAGACCTCTGTATTAACGACTGTCGGTATTATTCGGGCAGTTGCTCCTTTACTACTGACATACTCCGCTATGTTCCGATTGCCACAGGTAACTACAGAGGCCCACCTTATTAATTTGTCGGTCTTACCCGTCCACTTCAGCGCCTTTCCCAGCCTTCCGTAGGTGGGGCTAGTATATGGAACGTACGTCGCGTCGTCCAAATCAAGGACCATCGGCCGCCTCAAAACTCGCACGGCCAGCCATTCGAGCACTGGCGGACCGAATATCATGGCTTCGCGTTGGACGAACAACACGTCAGCCTCATGCGCGCGCCAAACTTCGCGCACGCGGCGCAAAGTTGCCCGGGCAATCCTCAACGCAGTGCGCGGCCACTCCGCGCGTTTATATATCGAAGCCTGCAACTGTGAATCGAAAAAGGGGAGTATTGTCAGGATGATGCCCTGTTCACTCAGAGGTTTGACGAATTGCGCCACGCGATAGCGTGTAGAAGCAGTTTCTATAGGATACGAGGACAGAGCGAGTACTTTCATGAAACTCTGTGAGCTGTGGCTTTTCTGCGGAGGCTCTTCATCCTGAGAAATTTAATCTACTCTGTTGCTCTTTTTCACGGCCCAAATCTTCAGCGAAAACAGGACAGCATTTCGATACCGCTCTTGCGACCCTGTCTCGTGTTGGCCGACGACTCACAGACCGGCACGCGCGCGCAGTAGCATTGATCGGCGAGATGTTTGGCTCCATAGCGTGCGATCATTAATCCAGTGATCGAATTATAGCGAGGCCCTGGGACTTTACTTCGACCCCTGTAATTGCCCTGCGAGCCGGCGATAAACGTCGACATACCTTTGGCCGCCAACGGTCTGGAGATCGAAACGAGAGCGCGCAACGCGCCTGCAACGTGCACGGACTTCGCTAGCTTCAGCGAGTAAGAGCGCCCGCGTAGCCGCCTGTTCAAAGGCATCATCGTCGAATGTACGGAGAACCACGCCGACGCGCTCTTCTTCAACCAGCTTGTCCATATCGCCGATGCCGGCGTTGCAGACGACAGGAAGGCCAACTGCCAGGTACTCGGGAATCTTAGTCGGCGAAGCTGCGATCTGTGCAAAGGAAGATTTGCGGAATGAGACTCCTAGAGTCGCGCGACGCAGATACGCAGGTACTTCCCCCGGCGGCACAGCGCCAATAACAAAATCTTTCTCCTCAAGCCCCGCACGTTTAAGCGCCACCGCGCCTTGGTCCGGCGGCGACAGAGAAAGGATACGCAGAAATGCGTTCGGCCTTCGCTTCTTAATCGCCTTGAAGAAGCGACCCATCTCTTCGGCTAGATAAAGACCAGTCAAAGAACCGGCGTAAACCACCTCAAAGCGATCCGCGGCGAGAGACCGCGCGCCCGCGCCCCCCGGCTTTGCATAGCTCTCATTGAAGCGAGCAAAATCAACGCAGCAGGGAATGACTTCGATCTGCTCAGCGGCTTTCAGCTTATGAGTGAGCAACCAATCGCGCAGACGGCTGGTCAGCACGATGATCTGATCTGCGCGACGAATGCCCAGGCGCTCGACGGTTTTGACGAGACGAAACGGCAGCGAATGTTCTGTCCAGATACCGGCGTCTGCATACTCTTCTGCCATTAAGCCGCGAATATCAAAAATCACTTTGACACGCACAAAACGCTGCGCCCACAACGCCATTGCCATTGGTACATGCGCACGCGCATGCAACACGTTGATTCCCTTCTGCCGCGCTAGTCTGACAACGAAGCGCGCACCCGCCGTGATGTCGTAAAGAGTTGCCACCACCGACGGGCTTTTATGATAGGGCAGACAGAACCAGCTAATGCCTTCGGTCATCAGTTGCTCTCGCTCATTTGCCAATGCAGCCTCGCTCCACTGTTCGCGAATTCGCGGCTCGAATGTAAGCAGATGAACCTTGACTCCCGCTACGGCGAGCAGACGCAGGTAGGGTAGCACTTGCGTCTGCACCAGTGGCTCACGCATGCCAAAGTAACAGATATAGAGTGTGCCAATGGCTATTCCTTGTGAAATCATTCCAACAGTAACGAGGCAGCTCCCCCGCGATTGATTGCTATTAACTCCTGCCTGCGAAAGTTACACCTGATCGTACTATCGCGCAGGTCAATGGCTGAGATTGGGGGCAAGTGCGGTTCGGCCGTTAGTATTCCCTCTGTAGAGATTGTTTCGGGAAGTTCCGATCTCCTGGATCACGCTGGTGCCTAACGGCGAGTTAGGATCAATGGTCACGACATTATCAAAGATCTTTGAGTCGGTAGTATTAATGATTTCGAAAGAGAGAATGCCGCCGGTGCCGGTGGAAATGAGAGTATTGTTCGCCACGTAATTGCGCGTTGAGTTTTCAAGGCGAATGCCGGAGTGCCCTACGCGTTGGACGGTGTTGTTGATGACCGTGACGTTCTCAGTGTACGCGGTGACGTATATTCCTGTTCCGATGGCGCCGCTGGTGTTCGGCACCAGGTATCCACCTATTACCGTGTTGCCTTTAACCAGCACTGGTCCATACCCCAGCGTGCGGGCTCCGTTTTGTACCAGGATACCGTTGCCATGCAAAAAGTCGGACCCGCGCGAATCAATCAAGTTGTTCGTAATTTCAATATTGCGGATGATATCGTGGGAATCATTCGGCTCGAGATCGATCGGTGTCATGCCCTGCGCACAGCAGCGGCCCGAATCCTTAAAGATGTTGCCGTCAATTACCACGTCGCGCCCATTAACTACGGCCGCAGCCTGGCTGGCAACATGCGTAAATTGATTCTTCCGGAATTTCACGTGTTCAGCATAGTTCCCTGTGAACGCGTTGCCTCCCGCCTGTACGCCGATTACGCCGATACCGTTAAGCCATACATTCTCCATAGCGCAGTGGTGGCAGTTACCGAATGAGACGGTCTGACGGACTCCTCCCTCCACAGCCGGATTCGCTCCCTTGATTTGTAGATTTGTGACACTAATGTTTGAATCTGTACCACTATGGACCGGTTGCGTCCGACCGTCAGCAAAGGATTGAAAAACTATCCAGCCAATCCGCGGTTCAATTATCACAGTGTCCCAACCGGAGCCCGTGACCGCCGTTCTTGACTTGAGCATGAATGCGCCTTCCCAAAGCGACTCAGTCGTAAGAGTGTAAGTGCCGGGTCCGAAGCGTAGCGTGTGGCCGGAATTGATAATGACCTGGGTAGAAATCGTCCCGCTGCCCCTCACCACGATTTCTCCAGGCATGCTGCCTAAGTCTTTATCGGCTGCGTTAATCTTCGCGCCGAGATCGGCGCCGGGAAAACTGTTAGCCATGCGCGTATTTTTCCTGGCGCTAACCTGCACATGTCCAGGCAAACCCGCATTAGCAGCCCAGAGGCTGACAGCTGAAGCACTGCTTCCTGTAGTCAAAGGGACGATCAGAGTCAACAATAAATTGAACATAAACCCTTCTTCGTCCGCGCCGTCAAACAACCTGGCTATCCAGTTTACGGTTGGTTTGGCTGAGGCACGGAAATCGATGCGGCAGTCGCGCCCTTCTCACCGATCACGTTGACGCCCGAATTATCAAGTCGCTTCAGATTGACAATACCAGCGCGGCCCAGAGCCTCTTCAATCTCTCCTTGCGTGCGCGGCTGATCATACTGCGGCGAAAGCATGTCAAATGTATCAAGGATCGCCCAGTCATAACGCTGGGCAGCGGTTAAGGAGCGCTCGTGCACATAGTTGGCAACCGGGATTGCAAACATAAAGACGCGTCCGGCCAGCGGCAATCGAAACAACACATTTGTTATGGGAAAAAGGAAGGGCATCGCGCGTTCGATTCCTGATAGCAACTTCAGCCTATCCAGGCGTTTCGTCAGCGGTCGCACCCAATATTTGGAATACAGCTTGGTCCAGGGCTTACGCTCGTATGCAGTTACTGCGATGCGGCCACCCTGACGCAACACGCGCGGTAGCATTCTCATTGTTCCCTGCGGATCGGGAGTGTGCTGCACAACCCCAATGCAATAGCAGCCGTCGAAGGCGCTCGGTCGAAATGGGAGTTCGTATACACTAGCCTGAACAAAGTGAACGTTTTTGCGTCCAGAAAGATTAGCACGTGCGGCATCAATCGCAGTGGCGACATCCAAGCCGACCACGTCTGCTTCGCTTTCTGATGCAACATCCAGAAAGCGGCCGGCGCCACAACCCGCATCAAGTACCCACTTCCCTTTGAGCCAATC